>CBIHPU010000372.1:0-4509 GCA_966211935.1 uncultured bacterium
AGTTTCGGCAAGGGCCTTGTTCAGGAACAGCTTGACCTGGAAGATGGTTCCGCGATTCGTCTAACCATTGCAAGGTATTATACGCCTACCGGACGATGCATTCAGAAACCTTATGGAGACGATAATGAAGAATATTACGAGGAGGAATATGACCGTCTCGGAAAAGGCGAGTTGTTTTCAGCCGACAGCATTAAATTTCCTGACTCTTTAAAATATCACACACCAGGCGGAAAGATCGTTTACGGAGGAGGAGGAATAATGCCGGATTATTTTATTCCAATTGATACATCAAACCGCTCCGCTTATTATAACAAGATTGTTTACAGCGGACTTATGAATACATTTTCGTTTCTGTATGCTGATAAGAACAGAAAACAGCTGGCAACGTTTGGTTCAGCTTCCGCATTTGTAAAGAACTTCATAGTTTCTCAATCATTGATGCGCGAGTTCACCGATTACCTTGACGAGAACGGCGTGGCGCGCGATGAATACGGACTCAAAAAGAGCGAAGAGGTATTAAAACTTCAGTTGAAAGCCTTTATCGGACGCAACATTTTCAATAACGAAGGTTTTTACCCTGTTATTCACCTTCGCGACCGGACCATTAAAAAAGCGGTAGAAATTCTTACAGCAAAATAAACATCACTCAAAAACAAACTGGGTGATCATTATGTTTTTGTTGTTTATCGTTGTAACGTTTGTCAGTTTATATTCGAGTTTGATCAACCCATTTATCGCTTTCTGAATCAGTTTGTCATTGGCCTCATAGTTTTTGTGCGTGTTCGGCAATAATTCAACACGCTCTACAGTTCCCTTTGGATACGCTGTAACAATCGCATTACCAAAATCTGTGTCGTTCTGATACACTTTTAAGATTGCTACCTGCTTTTCAGTCTCTTGTTTAAAAGACATTAACAGCGCGATTGAGAGTACAGTTATACATACAAGTAGTATGTTTAAATTGATTTTTGATTTCATAAGCCTAAAATAAAAAAGCATCGGCACATACCGATGCTTTTTTTGTAAATAAAAACAGATTATTAGAATTTCGCCACAATACCGCCCTGGAAGATGGAACGGCTGATTCCTGTTTCAGCATATAAACCAATGTTCGGAGTAAAATAGTAACGTAATCCTATCGTGGTTTCAAATCCTACGGGTATAAGTCCCGGAGCGCTTTCGTTCACATAATTCGGATTGTCTGAAGTAAACTTCCATGTTGACATTTTGTAGCCAAAACCTATTCCCCAATATGGATCAAGTTTTTCTGAAGTTGCAAAATGCAGATTTAGCCGCGGATTGAACGAAATTGATGTTCTGCCAACACTGTAATTATACGTTCTGTAAGTATAACTTGATGTACTTGAATTCCATTCAGATGTCGTGTCTGTCCATTCAGCTCCATAAGAGCTGTAATTTACACTTAGCCCAAGACTTATTTTATCGGAAAGGGCATATTCGCCCTTAAAATGCATAGGACCTATGCCTGTTGCCTTATAACCGTTTTTCGATTCGTAAGTTTTAAGAAACGATTTTCCTAAATTAGGAAATCCGTAACCAGCGCTAATGATTACTCTGCCTTTTTCAAAAGATTGAGCGCTCACAAAAAGGACTCCAAAAAGGAATACAGCGCCAAAAACTACTCTCTTTAATTGCTTTTTCATGTTATTTTTTTTTGCGTTTAAACATCAGCCACTGTATAATTAGCTTATGTAACTGATATTTTACTTGTAATTATTAAAGGATAAATATTCAAGAAAATAACCGCATTGCCAAACCAATTACTAAATTTTGTGTCACAATATTCCCATTTAGGTGTTTTATCTGACTTTTTTGTAAATACCCTATCTTAGCGCAACAAAATAAAACACACTATGGCTTTTGAACTACCAAAACTACCTTATGCATTTAATGCATTGGAACCGCATATAGATGCGCGGACTATGGAAATCCACCATGGTAAACACCACCAGGCTTATGTTACTAACCTGAATAACGCTGTTGCAGGTACCGATACCGAAAAATTAAGTATCGAAGATATCTGCAAAAACATTTCCAAATATCCTGTTGCAGTCAGAAATAACGGCGGCGGACATTTTAATCATGCAATGTTCTGGAAGCTGATGCAGCCGGGAGGAAATGTAAATCCAACAGGTGATCTTGCAACCGCAATAGATTCAGCTTTCGGAAATTTTGAAAATTTTAAAACGCAGTTCTCGCAGGCTGCAGTCACACGTTTTGGATCAGGATGGGCGTGGCTGATTGCAAGCAACGGCAAGCTGGAAGTGACTTCTACTCCAAACCAGGATAATCCATTAATGGATATTGCGGAGAAAAAAGGAACACCGATTCTCGGAGTTGATGTTTGGGAGCATGCTTACTACCTGCATTATCAGAACCGCAGACCAGATTATGTTGCGGCTTTCTGGAATGTTATTAATTGGGATGAAGTGGCGAACAATTTGAAAAAGGCGAAATAAATTTTTCTGTTCAAAAACGCTTATAAAAAGGGTTCGGTGCATAACTGAATCCTTTTTATTTTTATTGGGTATGATCAAAAAGATATTACTGCTGTTTTTTCTTTCATTGCTTTACTCATCTTCCTATTCGGAAACTCAAAGGTTCTCTGTTATTTCGAAGGCGGAAAAAAATATATCTGTTTCAGCATCGTCAACTAATCACAATAAACCCAACCTGCTCGTCGGGCTCATAAAAAAGAAATTACGTCACACAAAGAGATTAATGGCCGCGTTGCTTGCACTGCCTTTACCATTCGGTATTCTGGCGTTGCATCGAATATATCTTGGTACAAAACCTTATGTCCCGGTTGTGTATATCGGAACATTAGGGGGAGTCTTTGGCATTCTTCCATTCATAGATTTTTGTGTTTTGTTGTTCGATAATGACATTGAACGCTTTACCAACAACAGCAAGGTGTTTATGTGGATCAACTAAATTTAAACTGAGAATTGATGAAAAAACTGTATGTAACACGTCACGCGAAATCCGATTGGGGTCATGAAGGACTCCAGGATATTGATCGCCCGCTCAATCAGCGTGGCTACGAAGACGCATATCGCATGTGCAGTTCACTAAAAAAGAAAAATCATCAGCCGGAACTTATCGTCAGTTCTCCTGCAACGCGGGCAATCAGTACCGCTTTTATTTTTGCGCGCGCGTTTTCATATCCGGAGGAAAAAGTGTTGATCATTCGCGATATTTACGAAGCAACAAGCGATGTTTTGAAGGAACAGATTAAAAAATTTTCAGACAAATATTCCGTCATCATGCTTTTCGGGCATAATCCCGGACTCACACGCTTATTTAATGAAGCCAGCGATTCGGACATAGACAACCTTCCAACCTGCGGGGTTATGTTACTTGAGTTTGATACCGATGCATGGAAAAATGTTTTTAATCAACCGGGTAAGTCCGTTTTCTCTGAATTCCCAAAGGATTTTAAACCTTAATGATGGTGATACGCTACTGATGTTATGATGAATGGGAAAAAGTAATCTGCCTTACATTAACCGCGATTTAAGCTGGCTCTCTTTTAATGAACGCGTTTTACAGGAAGCAGCTGACGCGGATACTCCTTTGCTTGAACGTTTAAAATTCCTCGGAATTTTTTCCAATAACCGGGACGAATTTTTCAGGGTGCGCGTTGCCTCCATAAAACGTGTTTTACCACTCGGAAAAAAAGCTGTTCCTCTTCTTGGAATGGATCCTTTCCTGCTGCTGGATCAGTTGCAGGAAAAAATTATAGAACAGCAACATCGTTTTGATGAAGCTTATAAGGATATTCTGAAGGAACTTCGAAGGAATAATATTTTCATAGTAAATGAAAAGCAGTTGAATGCCTCGCAACGCAGCTGGGTAAGGCAATATTTTCATGACGAGGTAATGCCAGCGATATTTCCAATTGTGATCGATGACACAAAAAAATTTCCTTATCTGCGTGACAGAAGCTGTTATCTCTTCATGAAATTGGTCCGCAAAGGAAAACTCGGCTTTCAAAGATTTGGTCTTATTGAAATTCCCTCTTCCGGACTTTCGCGTTTTGTGCTGTTGCCCGATGAAGGAGAAAAAAAGTTTATTATTATTCTTGATGATATCGTCAGACTTTGCCTCAATGAAATTTTTTCTGTGTTCGATTATAAACCCGCGGGCGCTTATAGTATTAAGCTGACGCGTGACGCCGAGATTGACATTGATAATGAATTCAGTGAAAACCTTCTTGATAAAGTTTCCAAAGGCGTAAAGAAAAGACAAAAAGGACAGCCGGTACGCCTCGTGTATGACGAGAAGATGCCTGCCGACATGTTGGGCTATTTAATGAGAAGAATACGTCTGACAAAAAGTGACAACCCTATTCCCGGAAGCCGTTATCTTAATTTTCGTGATTATATGAATTTTCCCCGCTTCGGTCCTCCGGAGTGGGTGTATAGTCATCCGCACTCATTAAATCACCCGCGTTTAGTTAATCCTGATAAAAGCATACTTCGTTCA
>CBIHPU010000373.1:0-4507 GCA_966211935.1 uncultured bacterium
TGGTATTGATGTTTATTCTGAGCGTGATAATAAAGATCCGGTTTCCATTGCGAAACACGCTATTGAACACGCAAAGGCAAATGGTAATTCAGTTGTGATCATAGATACTGCAGGTCGTTTGGCGGTGGATGAAGTGATGATGGACGAGATCGCGAAACTGAAAAAAGAAATTAAGCCGGAAGAAATTCTGTTCGTAGTTGACTCGATGACAGGTCAGGATGCGGTGAACACTGCGAAAGCATTTAATGACCGATTGGATTTTGATGGTGTTGTGCTGACGAAACTTGACGGTGATACGCGTGGTGGAGCAGCGCTTTCCATTAAATCGGTCGTGAATAAGCCGATCAAATTTATTGGTACGGGAGAGAAGATGGATGCGATCGATGTGTTCTATCCTGAAAGGATGTCGGATCGTATTCTCGGAATGGGTGACGTTGTAACACTTGTTGAGCGTGCACAGGAACAATTCAACGAAGAAGAAGCCAGAAAGCTGCAGGAGAAGATCGCGAAGAACAAATTCGACTTCAATGATTTTCTTAATCAGCTGAACCAGATCAAAAAGATGGGTAACATCAAAGATCTTGTTGGAATGATTCCCGGAATTGGAAAAGCGGTGAAGGATGTGGATATTAAAGAAGATGCCTTCAAACATATTGAAGCGATCATTTTATCCATGACGCCTGAAGAGAGAAACAAACCGGACCTGATTAATGGTTCACGCAGACAACGCATTGCTAAAGGAAGCGGACAAAGCATTCAGGAAGTAAATAAACTACTGAAGCAATTTGAAGAGACAAGAAAGATGATGCGTATGATGAACGATAAAACTGCGATGGCTAAAATGATGCGTAACATGCCGAAGATGGGCAGGTAAATTATGCTCGTTAACTAAAACAGTATCTATGATGTCAGCTTTTCGCATTTTCATATTAATACTGTTATCATTTTTATTATCTACCTGCAGAAAAGCCAGCAATTATCCTTTTGACTTAACCGGTGTTTGGTACTGTACAGATGACCCTACGGTTTGTAAATCATTTATTGAGATTAAATCAGATTATTCTGCTCAATACGGAGCAGTGGCCGCCTATGTTGGTTGTGGCGATGGAAAAAACTGGAAAGGAAAAGCAAGATACAACAAGAGTCACTTTTACATTGGGGCAACTAAATTTAAATGGGTTAGCCATCCAATTGATAGAGATGGAACAGATTCTCTTCACTGGTCGCCCAATGCCAGCGGATCATTGGCAACCGGAGTGCCATATGGAGATTTTCCTATTCTTGCTGAAATGAAATTAAAATCTTCATTTTGGCACGGTTTAGACATCAAAACGTTTTACAAAATAGTTGACTATCCATGAACTTAATAGACGGAAAAAAAATATCGGAAGAAATTCAGAATGAAATTGCCAGAGAAGTGATGACATTGAAATCCGAATGCAAAAAAATTCCTCACCTGGCGGCAGTGCTCGTTGGTGAAGATCCCGCAAGTCAGACATACGTCAATTCTAAAGTAAAAGCATGTGAGAAAGTTGGTTTCACTTCAACGCTCGTTAAACTTGCAGCATCAACAACAGAAGAAGAACTTCTTCGTAAAGTCGCAGAACTGAACAACGATAATGATATTGATGGCTACATAGTTCAGCTTCCCTTGCCAAAACATATTTCTGAGCAGAAAGTAATTGAAGCGATAGATCCTGCTAAAGATGTTGATGGTTTCCATCCCATTAATGTTGGGAGAATGACCTTAAACCTGCCTTGTTATGTTTCTGCAACCCCGTTTGGAATTCTTCAGTTGCTGCAACGATATAATATCGAAACAACCGGAAAACATTGCGTGGTTATAGGAAGAAGTAACATTGTAGGAAGTCCGATGAGCATATTGATGGCGCGGAATACTTACCCGGGAAATTGCACTGTAACGCTTTGTCACAGCAAAACAAAAAATCTGAAAGAGCATTGTCTTCAGGCTGATATTATTATTGCTGCCATAGGCAGACCTGAATTCGTTACAGCGGATATGGTGAAAGATGGAGCAGTTGTTATTGATGTTGGAATCAATCGGGTGCCCAGCACAGAAACTAAATCGGGCTTCAGACTTAAAGGCGATGTAAAGTTTGACGAGGTTTCGAAAAAATGTTCATACATCACTCCTGTGCCCGGTGGGGTCGGGCCTATGACAATTGCTTCATTACTGAAGAATACATTGAGCGCGTCGAAAAACCTCGTGTACGCGGAATAAGGATCACAGACATTTTTCCAGCAAAAGTTCAAAGCTGATGTAATTTTCCTGCTTCGGTTTTGTCGCCCTGAAGGCGTTAAGATCAACTTTGTTGTTTGCGCAGATTGATGTGTCAGGCAACATTTTCTGCAGTCGTTTGTTCAGCATTGGAGACACGCGGTCGTTCTTTTTTCCGAGGTAAACTGTCTCGAAGTAATTGTCGTTCGTTTTCATGTGTATTTGTTTTTAGTGATTTAGGGGGTATCAAATATAGTTCGTCTACATAAAATAGCAATTCGTCGAAGAAAACAAAAATGGGAACATACTGGTAATCAGGAAATAAAATTTTTATGCCCCAATTACGCAAGGTTATTTCTGTTACTTTTACGCCACAAAATGAAGGATTTTTACCGGAGATTAAAGTTTTTTGGGTTCGGTTTTATAGTCGGGATGATCATTCTGATGTTCATTCTCAGCAAAAGAGGATGCAGAAGCGTGAACCATATGAAAGTGGACGAACTCATTTCCCAGCATACAGAATGGTCAGCGAAAGCGAAATGTAAACGCGAAGCAATGGGCCTTAAAGAAGATTCCGCGTATTATAAAATGCTCTCAAAAAATTACCGGGTGAATTATTCCAAATCTGATGTGCGCGCTAAACCATGCGGAATTTACAGGCTCGAACCATTGAACCGCGACAGCGGAAAATTTGAGATCACCATTTACGATTGCGACACCATCTCAAAGATCCTGGATATGGACATCTTCAGCCAGTTTAAAACCGGTTGCGATTCTTTAAAATAGTTTCTCTTTGTTTAGCATAAAACAGAAAAAAATTCTGCCGGCAATTTACGCTCTGCTGTTTTCTTCAGGACTGATAGTTTTTGGTCTCTGGTATATCTTCTTCTTCAACGCGGAAAGTTTATACAAAACGACCAAAGGCGTTCCTGAAAATTTTGGTTTGAAACAATTCAATATGCTGGTCGACTCTGGCTGGCCAGATCTGAGTTATAAAATTGAGTTGAAAAACGAAAAGAATGTATTTGTTGTTAGAATGTATGGGGAAGATTTTAATGTGAATGAATTGGAAAAGAAGCTTGCCTCCGGAAAATCCGTTGAGATCATTTATCATCCCATGCAGAATGAACACAAAGAATTTGAAGTGTACCAGATATCACAGGATAATAAAATTATTTACACATTCAATAAAAACTTCAGCACCTCGTCTTCAAAAAGCATTGGTTGGCTAATGATTATAACGGGAGGTGTTATTTTTCTGTTGGGAATAGTTTCAGTTATTCGGCGAATACAGAATAATTAGTCGAAATCCAGAAAATGATTAGAGAATTAATTTTGATATACAAATGGTAAATCAAATTGCAAAAAAAAATAAATACTACGTTTTTTTTGGCAGAATATTTTCACGAATGGGTTGCGCTTTGATCGCCGAGTGCGGGGATTTGGCAATTCGGTGTGTCCCGATAGCTATCGGGAGGGTTTTTTTTCTGGTACTTGTTAAGCCTGTGCGATAAAATAAAAAACAGCCGGTTGGCGAAATGAAATTCGGCAATACGTTATAATAAAATGAAAATACGATTGCCAATTGCCTTGTCCCGAAAGCGTTCGGGATTTTGGTTCTTTTTGGTCAAACAAAAAGAACAGAAAAAAACTTTTTGATTCTCGCCTAATTAAGGAATTGCACGCAACACTCCTGATTCCATTGGTGTCCAGATGCCAACAGGAACTCCTGTTTTTTTCAATCCTTCGCCCGTCCATACATTACATGTTTTAATCAGATTATAAGTTCCTTCCGCCTCATAGAAATTATCATTCTTGCTGTAGCCAGGATGATCGATCAGTTTAACTTTTCCATTATCCCGTTCAAATGATGTGATAATATAAACTAATAATCTTTTGAATTCCTGTTCTGATAACACTAATCTCTTGCAATCATCATCAGCCTTTAATTTGTTGCGATAATATGTTACGTGCATAGCAGATTCACCGAGTCCAGCCAATGCCTGAAAGGCAGTTGCAAACGTAAGATCGTTCCAGGTTGGGGTGTCCAGGTAAAATTTTTTGTCGCCCCACCCGAATGCGATATAAGTTGCACTACTGTCAACCGCTTCAAACGTTTGTGTGGGAAACAACTTTTTAAGATCAGCAAACTCAGTTCTTGCGGGAACAACAAAATCAGTATGTACGCCATTGGAGCTGATAAAAATTTCAATTCCGTCTTTTACTTCCAATCTATCAGTATTGACCTTTATAAAAGGAAAAATAAAC
>CBIHPU010000374.1:0-4495 GCA_966211935.1 uncultured bacterium
ACTCAGCTTTTAGATAATAACCGACTCTTGCATCGAGCAACGGATTAATTTCTGTAAGCTTTCCAACATCACCGGTAAATTTAATACCGCCCACGCCCAGAAGGATTGATGGATAATGCCGATCAGAATTATCGGTTTGTCCTACCAAAATTGTTACCGCGAAAAGAAAAGCGGTGGCAATTGCAATGGTTCTGTTCATAAAAATTGTTACCATGACCATGAATTAACGATTAAGCTCGTTAAATTATGATTTATTATGGCTCAAAACAAAACTATCGCAAAAAAAACCTGCGTTTTTGCATTTGCAGCTATTTTGTAAACATTGCAATGTTAATTCGAATAAGAAAAATCGGAAAAAAACTAAAGGCAAGCCGTTCTTCCACCGTCTACAGGAACGTTAATTCCGGTAATGTAAGAGGCAGCTGGAGAGGCAAGAAAACAAACCGCATTTGCAATTTCTGAGGGTTCAGCAAAACGACCCGCAGGAATTTCCGACAGCATTTCATTTCTAACCTCATTTTCATTTATTCCTGTTTTTGAGGATTTATTTTTTATGATCTCAGAAAGGCGGGACGTGTTGGTTGCTCCCGGCAATACATTGTTAACAGTTATTCCGTGAGGAGCAAGCTCACCGGCCAGCGTTTTAGACCAATTTGCTACCGCCGCGCGGATTGTATTTGAAACTCCCAGATTTTTCAGGGGCTGCTTCACGGAAGTCGAAATAATATTTATGATCCGTCCGTACTTCTCGTTGATCATTCCATCAATACATGCTTTTGCGAGAAGATGATTGCACAGCAAATGATTTCTGAACGCGGATTCAAATTCATCAGTTTCAGCGTTTCTGATGGGCCCGGCTTTGGGCCCCCCGGTGTTATTTACAAGAATATGAATGGGTCCGTGCATAGAAATGAACGCGGATACCAGTGATTTTAATTTTTCAGGGAATGAAAAATCAGCGCTGATGAAGTGATGTTCCTGAGATTTTGTTTTTGGTAATTCCGATCTGACTTTCTCAAGTTGCTCTTCATTTCTTGCAACAAGAACAATACTTGCGCCCGCTTCTGCAAGTGCAATAGCCGATGCTTTTCCTATGCCTTGCGTGCTTCCGCATACAATTGCTTTCTTACCATCAAGTCTCAGATTCATTTTCTTTTTGCGCAAAAATAATTTTTTAATCGGCAGTTCAATAACAAAGAGTTTTATAACTTAGGCTTAAATATTTCTTTATGGCGATTATAAGGCCTTTTAATTTTAAAAAATGGATCGACGAAAACCGTCAACTACTTAAACCACCTGTAAACAATAAAGTCGTTTATAAGGATACGGAATTCATTATCATGGTTGTTGGCGGACCCAATTCAAGGAAAGATTATCATTATAACGAAAGTGAGGAATTTTTTTATCAGTTGGAGGGTGATATTGTTGTGAAGATCCAGGAAGAAGGAAAAAGTGTTGAAGTTCCAATCAGGGAGGGTGAAATATTTTTACTTCCGCCGAAAGTTCCGCACAACCCGGTTCGCTCTGCAAATACAATAGGTCTAGTGATTGAACGCAGAAGAAGAGAGCAGGAAATGGATGGATTACTGTGGTTCTGTGAAAACTGCAACAATAAACTCTACGAGGAATATTTTAAACTAACGGACATCACCAGACAGTTCCAGGAAGTGTTTGAGAGGTTCTACAAATCCGAAAGTTTCAGAACTTGTAAGAATTGCGGAAATAAAATGCAACCGCCACCCGTGATCAGTTAATACACTTAGTTAGTTGATTTTTATCAATTTCTTATCGTAAATTCGACAATACCTGCTGAATAGCAGACGAACTCATGATATATCTTCTGTATTATTTCTTATTTTTATACTTTAAGAAATCCGTGAATTCACTTATTTCAAACCATACAACATGACGTCAAAACTACCTTTACTTCTTGTTTTGCTAATGACCAATATTCTTTTTGGTCAGATTACCAAAGTTGAGTATAAAGTTGAGAAAATTTTCAATGAGCAGGAGGAACAATTACTCTCTGCAAAAGTTTTCAATCATCAGCTTGCGCAGCAAATAGCAGAGAAGAAAATTAAACACGAAGCTGACAGAAAACCCTATATTGAATTTCTCACCAGAGAATTTAATGCGAGACACGCTGTAAAAAACAATTTTACATCGGATTCTCACAAACATCCTCAGCCGGTTCCGTCTCCTAATAACGCAAACTGTCCAAACGCAGGTTTTGAAAATTACGACTTCAGCAACTGGAGTGGTGACACATGGACAAACAGCAGCAGCAGCTGGACTGTCACACCGGTATGGACGCCAGGCACCATTTCATCAATGTTCAATGCAGGTTTACTAGATCCTAACGCAAGACACACAATTCTGACAATGCCTCCGGGTAATAATGATCCTGCTTTGGGAGCAATAGTAGGATGGGATTCGTTATGTCGCGATCAAACAACCGGATTATGCGAAATTCCATTAGTTTGTCCAACAGGTAGTGGTGTTTCCGTTCGTTTAGGGAACGCAAATAGCGGAAATCAATCAGAACGTCTGGTTTATACAATGGCAGTTAACTCAAGCAACAGTCAGTTTGTTTACAATTATGCAGTTGCCCTGAATAACCCTTCGGGTCACCCAACCGACGCTCAGCCATTCTTTAAAATTACAGTTAAAGATCAGGCTGGTAACTTAATTGGTGGTCAATGTGGTATCTATAACATTGATGGTCTTGCAGCCTCCACTGACCCTCTTTTTGAAACATCACAATTACAGATTAACTGGGACGCCCTATTATATAAAAACTGGACAACAGTTGGTATTAACCTGAGTGCTTATGTTGGTCAAACTGTTACAATAGAATTCTGGACAGCAGATTGCGCGTATGGCGGACACTCTGGATACGCATACATTGATGCTTCATGCGGTGCAATGGGAATAGCATTGAACTTTTGCAGTGGCCAGACAAACGCGTTGCTGGTTGCACCAGCGGGATTTTCTAACTACCAATGGTTCGGTCCAAACTCAACCACAACTCCTATTCCCGGTGCTAACTGCGCAAACTGCGATTCGATTTATGTTAACTCACCAAACATAGGTGATATTTATTATTGTACTGCAACATCATTGAACGGATGCCAGACAACCTACTCTGCAACCGTTAACTATACAACTGTTTCAATTAGCAGTACCGGGTCAATGCCATCCTGCCAGGGTGGATTCTCCGGCCAGGCGAGTGTTACGGCAACTGGAAGTCTCAATGGATATAATTATTCCTGGACGGACGTTTCTACCGGTAACGCAGTAGGCGGTAATACCTCGACAATCACAGGTCTTTCACCAGGAACCTATTCCGTTGTAGTAAGTTCACCTGGTTGCGGTCAATATGACACTACAGTTGTTGTAAGCATTTCACCACCTGTTTTTTATTCCAACACGCTTCAATTCTGCTTATCACCAGCACCTGTTACCGCTCCTGCGGGAAGCAATTACGTTTGGTATGATCCATTTGGAAATCTAATTACAGGAGCGAACTCACAAACACTGAA
This sequence comes from uncultured bacterium, assembly GCA_966211935.1. Classification (GTDB taxonomy): domain Bacteria; phylum Bacteroidota; class Bacteroidia; order B-17B0; family Aurantibacillaceae; genus AM-1111. The sequence continues at coordinate 3,543 of CBIHPU010000374.1, forward strand.
CGTTCCCAGTCCAATGGATGGTGATGCATATACTACAGTGTTCAACAATGCTTCGGGTTGTAAGGACTCAATAAAATACACTCTTACACAAACTGTCAACACTTCAACATTAAGCACTACATTCTGCGGTACCTCTGCAACACTGTGCGCGCCTGCGGGTGCAACCAATGTTGTTTGGTATGATGCAAACTGGCCTTATGCTCAAATAGGAACAGGAAACTGCATCACTATTCAAAATCCGGTTACCAGCACCTGGTCACCTTACGCTTACGCATACACCAACCCAACTACAGGTTGTAAAGACTCTATACGAATTACGCTCACAAATATTCCGAGCTCCATTTATGCGAGCAACATAACTCCTTCCTGCTTTGGAGATTCAACCGGCGGTTCAACTTTGAATATCAATTCCGGATTTGCAACAACATATACTCTGAACGTTACAGGACCTTCTAATTACACTAACAATACTGCAGGCGCCACAACGGCGCTTACTAATCTTCCGGTTGGATCTTATACTGCGGTCTTCAGTGACGGACAGTGTACTGATACTACAACCTTCACAATAGATACAATGTTTGTGAATGTGACTACATCTGTTACGCCGGATACTTTATGTCCCGGACAACAGGCGGTAGTTACTTTTAACTATGGCGGTGGGACACCAACAGGTTGCGCTGTGGCAAACTCCGGATGTGCAACTACTTCTTTGTATACAGTAGGAACCGGAACAGCTCAAAACTTCAATCCAGGATGGCCTTGTCCTTACGGTAACTGGTATTCAAATGAAAAATATCAGATTCTCTATACTGCCGCTGATCTGGCTGCTGCGGGTGTTAGTGCCGGAAAATTAACGAGTATTGCATTTGACGTAGCAAGTATCCCTACGGGTATGAATCAGACTTTTCTGAACTATCAGATAAAAATCGGTTGTACTTCTGTTTCGGATCTTG
>CBIHPU010000375.1:0-4489 GCA_966211935.1 uncultured bacterium
TGGTTTTAGTAATAAAGTTGAATTTGCTGAAGGAAAATTAAGCGACTTTGACGCCATTATTGCAACAGGAAACAATAACTCCGCAAAACATTTCGACTTTTATTTCTCAAAATATCCCCGTCTCATCCGAAAAAACCGCAATTCAGTAGCTATTATCACGGGCAAGGAAAGCGAGAAGGATCTTATTGACATGGGGAAGGATATTTTCACATATTTCGGATTGGGTTGTCGGAGCGTTTCCAAAATATATTTCCCGGAAAATTACCGGTTAGAAAATTTTTTCGAGGCCATCTACGATTACCGGGATGTTGCGTCCAACAAAAAATATTTTAATAATTACGAATATCACCGCGCTTTGTTTCTGCTGGAAAAAATTGACTTTCTCGACAATAATTTCATGATGCTTCGCAAATCAGAAAACATATCGAGTCCGGTTGCTGTTATGCATTATGAATTCTATAAAGATGACAATCAATTAAAAAATCACATTGAGAATCTGCAAAACGAACTTCAATGCGTTGTTGGTCTGCCTGGCGGAATTGCAACTACTGCTTTTGGACTAAGCCAATCACCTAAACTAGATGATTTTGCCGATAGAGTGAACACCTTGCAGTTTTTAAGAAAGCTAAGTTGATAAATCAGCCTTTAGTCAGTGTTTTAAAGAGTAAAAAAGTATACTTTTAAACGTCATTTTATGATGCGAAAAAGAACTTTATACTACATTCTTTCATTACTATTTTCATTCAACGCATTCTCACAGGTTATCTGGTCGGAAGATTTTGGAACAGGATGCACACAGGGAAATCTGGCTAACGGAACGGTAACGTCAAACGGAACGTGGACAGTTACTCAACCCACGGCAAACGATCCGGAAGCGAATCAACTCTACATCAGCGCCACCGATGCCGGAATGGGGCTAAACAATTGCGGCGACGGATGCCTGGCAAATGGAGCATTAACCAACCGGACTCTTCACGTTGCAAATGTTTCAACATCGCCCTCTGCGGGATTCTTTTGTCCAACCGGTGATTGCGGCGCAGCATATGACGCAGGCGGAGGATGTGGTTTCCTTGGTTGTGTTGTTACAGATAAAAGGGCAGAGTCACCAACAATAAATCTCACCGGGCAATCAAATATAACTCTAACTTTTCTGTATTTCGAAGGAAGTAATGCGCCTGCAGACAATGCAACAGTTGAATATTTCGATGGCACTTCGTGGTCATTACTGACCGATCCATCTGCTACAAACAACGCAGGTTGTTCTGGTCAAGGTTTGTGGACAAGCTTTACAATTGCACTCCCCGCGAGCGCAAATAATAATCCCAATGTAAAGATTGGTTTTCGCTGGGTGAACAATGATGATGGAGTTGGTACAGATCCTTCATTTGCGGTTGACGATGTTCAGTTGAGTGTTGCGCCATCAGGAACTCCACCCGTTGCATCAATTACACTAAGTAACGACACGATCTGCTTAAACGATTCCATTCAGTTTACTGACGCAAGTACTAACACACCGACATCATGGACATGGAGCACGAATCCAACAACGGGCGTTACTATTAATACAAATTCTTCTCAAAACCCCGTTATTACATTTAGCAGCGCCGGAAATTTTTCTGTTACGCTCATTGCAACAAACGCATCTGGTTCTGATTCTGATACTGTAGTTGTAACAATCCTTCCCTTACCCAATGTTATTGCGTCAACTTCGACAGGATTTAATGACAGTATTTGTTCAGGTGACTCGACACAATTGCTTGCAAGCGGCGCATCAACTTACAACTGGAACATGAATGAAGGATTGAATGACTCAACAATTTCAAATCCGGTTTTTGACAGCACACTTACTTCAACATATTTAGTAACCGGTACAGATGCTTTTGGTTGCAAGAATTCTGACACCATTACAATTACAGTGTTTAATCCACCAATAATTTTTGCAAGCGTTGCACCAGGCTTTAATGATTCGATCTGCGCGGGAGATACAACACAATTGCTTGCGGGCGGGGCTGTTAATTATAACTGGAATTCAAGTGTGGGTTTAAGCGATACAACCATTGCTGGTCCGGTTTTTAATAATTCAGTAAGCACAAGCTATACAGTTACCGGAACAGATGCAAATGGTTGCACTGATACTTCAAGCATATCAATAACAGTTTTAGCCGCGCCGGTAGTTATTGCTTCCGTTTCACCAGGATTCAACGATACAATTTGTTTGGGCGATACCACGCAGTTACTCGCAACGGGAGGAGTTAGTTACGTCTGGAACATGAATGAAGGTTTGTCTGATTCAACAATAGCAAATCCAATTTTTGACAGTACTGTAACTTCAACGTATATAGTAACTGGTGTGAACGCAATTGGATGTTCAAATAAAGACACTATCACAATAACAGTTGCAACGCCTCCGGTGGTAACTGCGGTAACGCCAGTTACCGTCTGCCAGGGAAATTCAGTGATGTTATCCGCGAGCGGAGCGACAACATATAGCTGGAATCCTGCGACAGACCTGAACGATTCAACCATTTCAAATCCCTTGTTCACAGGTTCCGCATCTTCAACTTATACAGTCACCGGATCAACTGCTTCAGGCTGTAACGACACCGCAATAGTTTCAATTACAGTTCTGCCTGCTTCTGTTGCGAATGGAACCACGGGAACAATTCCCGTCAGCATTCCAGCTACAGTTACATTTACAAATACTTCTGTTAATGCCGACAGTGTACAATGGAACTTCGGTGACGGAGCAACTGATACGACTTCAAATCCAACGCACATATACACTGCACCCGGAACATACTCAGTTACCCTGATAGCATACAATGCAAACGGTTGCAACGATACAACAAGTATAATTGTGGTTATCAATTCAACTTCATCACTTACAGTTCCCAATGTATTTTCGCCCAACTTTGATGACATCAATGATGTTTTCAGGCCTGAGAATACAGGAATAAAAACTTTTAGCGCAGTTATTTATGACCGCTGGGGATTGAAGATTTACGAATGGGACAGACCGCAAGGTTGGTGGGACGGAAGAACAACCTCAGGAATGGAATGTTCGCCCGGAGTTTATTATTTCATTATTAAAGCAACCGGCTATGACGGTAAAGAATATGAAGAAACAGGATACCTCCACCTCTTCAGGTAAAAAGTTTTTATCTGTAGAGAACATTTCTTTCAATTATCCTTCACAGCAATCCTTTAAAGGAATAAGAAATCTTTCTTTCCAGGTTGAAGCGGGAGAATTCATTTCTATTCTTGGAAAAAGCGGTAGCGGCAAAACTACATTGCTGAAATGTATTTTCGGACTGGAAGAAATTACTGAAGGAAATATTTTTTTCATAGGCAAAAAGGTACTTGGTCCCTCCTACAATCTTATTCCCGGGGAAAAAGGGATGAGTTTGGTGAGCCAGGATTTTTATGTGCTCGAAAATCACACGGTGGGCGAGAATATTTCAGATAAATTATCCGGTTACGATAATTCTTACAAACACAGACGCATAAAAGAATTACTTACCGTACTTCAACTGAAAGCGTTTGAAAATAAAAAAGCGAATGAACTTTCCAGTGGACAACGTCAGCGTTTGTCAATTGCGCGCGCGCTTGCTGAATTCCCCAGGCTGCTTTTACTGGATGAGCCATTCAGCAACCTTGACGCCGGCTTAAAAGATTCATTGTTGAATTACATTCGAAAAGAAACGAAAAAGAAAAAGGCTTCCGTAATTATGGTAACACACCAGGCAGAAGAAACTTTAAAATTTTCTGATCAGATCATAATACTGAAAGAAGGAAAGATCGTGCAGCAGGGAAGCCCGGAGAAAGTATATTTCCACCCGAAGAATATGGAGATCGCTCGTTTGTTCGGTAAAGCGTTCAGGGTAAAAGATTTTAGCTCCGACTTTAAAATTTTACGTCCTGAATACTTTGAGGTCAGTAATGAAAAAGATAGTCAGTTAAAAGTTGAAGCAAAGGACGATCTGTTCTGTGGAAGTTGTTTTGAAATCTCCGCTGAAGATGAAAACAACAATTCAATCAGCTTTTACAGCGAGAATCCCGTTGCGGAAAAAAGAAAAGAAGTGTTTCTCAAGCTGAGAAAGTCAGTTGAGAAAAATAAAAAGTGATCTCTTTTCACAAAATCATTGTAATCGTTTGCTGTCGTATTTCCAGCGAATTTTATTCTTTATTAAAACTCTAAAGTATTGATGTCGCAAAAAGATGTGGACGAAATAATCAGCGAACTTAGGTCTTTAGCAAACCAGAAAACCCAGGGTAAGGCAGCGTACTTTGGAATAAACGCTGAAAATCTGTTAGGCGTTTCCATGCCTGATCTGAGAAAGTTCGCCAAAGTAATCGGAAAAGATCATTCCATTGCGATGGGCCTTTGGAAAACAAAAATTCATGAAGCATTGATACTTGCTTCCTTGGTTGACGAAGCGGAAAAGGTCACGGAAAAACAAATTGATAACTGGACGAACGATTTTAATTC
>CBIHPU010000376.1:0-4477 GCA_966211935.1 uncultured bacterium
TTTTACAATTCGGGAACAGCTAATTAATAATCCAGGTATACCACTATAGAATAGCGGAAACTGAACTCGCGGGAAAACATATAGGGATTGACTCCATTATCCACATCATCAACTCTGTTCAATCCCCAGCCTATTTTAAAATTACTCTCAATTAATCTTTCTTTTGCACTTTCCCGCCTTGATCCGAATGAAATAACAGGTGAGATCCAGGAACGGATATCCCTGTCATCCCGCGCGCGTGTATCGACAATTATCGGAGTGTAATAATATTCCGCGCCAAGTCTTATAAAACCGCCTCTCGTCGCGTCTGTTCTGTAAGTCGAACCCAATCCCCATTCATATCCAACATAGGCCGCACCTGATCCAACTCCAAAACCTTTTATGCGTTTTGATTGACTAAAACCTAAACCGAGTGCAGGATTAATTGTTAACGATACGGCCTTGTTATCGTCCGGCTGATAAACATTGAAACGCAGGTAATAACTGATGTTATAAAAACTGTATTCAGCCACACGCGAAAATTTTGTTGTAGTATCATACAGATCGGTGGTGTCGGGCGCGTAGGTCTGTATCGGCCCAAGATTCAGATCGAAAAAAAGGGAATGCCCGACTGCATGAAAGTCTTTTGATCTTGGCGTATGACTATTGAAAAAATTAGATTTTCCACTATCAGTAAGTTTTTTCTCTTCCGGATCTTTTTTCTGTTGTCCAAATGCCGAACCCGTTACAAAGAACATAATTGCAACAAACAGCACAATGCCTTTACTGCTGGAAACATATTGAAGTATGCTTTTTTCCATTTGAATTTATCGCTGACAATAAATTAATAATTTAAAAACGTGAAGTACGAAATACGGAAAGTGAAAGGTTTTGTAAATACATAACCCTGCCAGACCGAATCCCATTTTGAAATTTATTTCCTGCAAACCGCCTAAATAGGAATTACTTTCGTAACGCAATCCAACCGAAACGCATGGATTGAACCAACGGGTGTCTATATCTTTATTTTTTACTGTTTTTGCGTAAACGAGCGGAGCAGCATTAAATTCATATCCGGTTCCTAAATAAACACCAACGCCCGCCTGACTCTTTTTTGTTGCAGCCGCACCGACATTAATTCCGGCCATGATTGGAAAATTAATCGAACCTGAATAAGCAGTTGGGATCTGTCCGTCAGGATTGGAGCCTCCAACAAAAATCCCCAATGAAGGAAGTCCACTTACGCCGAACGATACTTCATCATTCATCTCCCTTAGATTATACCTGAAATGATAGATCAGAGAAATATAATTAAATCCGGAAATGCGTTCGTAAGTGTATTGGGATGTAGTATTTCCGAACGGATCAGTTACCGTGCTGTATCTCTCGGTTATCGGACCATTAAAAATGTCTACATAAACAGAAGTTCCTATTGAATGGAACATTTTATCTGAGTGAGAATCTTCTTCTGATGAATTCTGCTGCTGCATATTGCCGGTTGTCTGGGCAAAAGCAAATGAAAAAGAAGAAAGTAAAACAAAGTATAGTAAGACTTTTCGCATAGAACAAAGTTTTTCTTTGGTCAAATAAAAATACTCAATTTTTAGCCGTTTGGCCATCTGCCGCAAGCTGATTCTTGTTAGCCAGCTGTCCGCAAGCCGCGTCAATATCTTTTCCACGGCTCCTGCGCACATTAACTATAACGCCATTTTTTTCGAGTAATTGTTTGAATGAGGCAAGTCTTTCAGGAGTTGTCTGGAGGTATTCTCCACCGTCGATCGGGTTGTATTCTATGATGTTAACCTTGCTTTTCACTTTTCTGCAGAATGCCAGAAGATCCTTTGCGTCCTGTTCGCTATCGTTGAAATCCCTGAACAGAATGTACTCCAAAGTCACGCGTGTGCCGGTTTTTTCATAAAAAAAGTTAAGTGCCTCTGCCAGATTATTCAACGTATTGGTGTCATTGATAGGCATGATCCTGCTCCTTTTTTCGTCAGTAGCCGCGTGCAGGGAAAGGGCGAGGTTTATTTTCACTTCATCTTCCGCAAGTTTATGTATCATTTTTGCAACGCCCGCTGTACTTAATGTAATTCGTTGCGGTGACATTCCTAATCCTTCGGGAGAAGTGATCATTTCCACTGACCGCATTACTTCCGCGTAATTCAGTAATGGTTCTCCCATTCCCATATAGACGATGTTGGTCAGTCGCGCGCCGTATTGTTGCTGGGCGGCATCACGTACAAGTACAACCTGGTCAAAGATCTCATCCGCGTTCAGGTTGCGCATGCGCTTTAATTTTCCTGTCGCGCAGAATTTGCAGGTTAAACTGCAGCCAACCTGGCTCGATATGCAGGCGGTCATTCTGTTCTCTGCCGGGATCAAAACGCTTTCCACAACATTACTGTCGTGCAGTTTCATGGCGCATTTTATTGTTCCGTCGCGGCTAACCTGTTTTTCAGAGATCTGCACCGCGTTGATGGAAAAATGTTCGTCAAGGAACGCGCGAAGATCTTTGGAGAGATTTGTCATTTCCTCAAATGAAACGGCACGCTTTTGCCATAGCCACTGATGCACCTGTTTCGCGCGGAAAGAAGCCTCTCCCTTATCAACAAAATAGTTGATGAGATCCTGCTCTGTAAAACTGCGTATGTCTTTTTTAGCATGCATGTTCCAATTGCAAAGATACTTTATTCATAGCTGATATACATGAAACAATAACAATAATTGGAATCATAAAAATCCTTTAAATGCTGAAAAAATGAATAAAACTATTATGAAGGAAACTGATTGATACATTTATTTGCTACGTATCTTTAAAAAAAAATTCGTGAAGTATTATTCAGCAAACAGAATTCACAACGGGTACGCGTTTTTACCCGAGAATACTGTTGTGGTACTGAATGAAAAACGGGAAGTTGAAGATGTGCTTAGCGCTGACAAGGTTGACAGGAACAGGATCGAATTTCTGGAAGGAATACTTTGTCCGGGTTTTGTAAACACGCATTGTCATCTTGAACTTTCTTATCTGAAAGGAAAGTTGACAGAGAAGAAAGGTTTGCATGAATTCATCCGTGAAATTGAATCACTGAAAAAATCTGAGGATGAAGAAATGTACGATGCCGTGGCAAAGGCGGATGCAGAAATGTACGCGAATGGCATTGTAGCGTGCGGAGATATTTGTAATACCCGAGTAACTTTTCCGGCGAAGCTTCAGTCTAAAATTTACTACCACAATTTTTTTGAGGTTTATGCCTTCGATCCGCAAAAAGCTGAGCAGGCATTGGATCGCGGAATGAAACTTTCAGTAGAGTGGGAGAAGATCAGTGAGAAAAGCGGGCGGAACTATAGTATAACGCCTCACGCTCCATATTCCGCGTCGGTTAAACTTTTGCATCTTATCAGCGATTACGCGGCCGATCACGAAAGTATTCTTACTATTCACATGCAGGAGAGCGCGGATGATGATCTGTTGTTCAGAAATAAAAGTGGAAAAATTCTGGATCGTCTTAAAGGATTTGGAATAGATACCGAACATTTTTCGGCAACAGGCGCGGGCGCACTTCAGTCTTCACTTATACATTTGCCGCGCGATCAAAAGATCCTGTTGGTACACAATACTTATCTCTCCAAAGATGACATTGAATTCGCGGAAGAATATAGCCGCGAAATATATTTTTGTTTGTGTCCCCGTGCCAACCTGTATATTGAAAATCGTTTGCCCGATTTTAAATTGTTCAAGACCGACCATAAGATAACATTGGGAACGGATAGTCTTGCCAGCAATTACAATCTTTCTATCTACGACGAAATTAAAAGCATACAAAGAAACTCTTCTGTGTTTACTTTGGAAGAATTACTTCGCTTCGCTACATCTTCGGGTGCTGAGTATTTAGGAATAGATGACTGGGCAGGAAGTTTGAGAAGAGGCATGAAGCCAGGACTTGTGCTTATCAACGAAAAATCAGCTGACGCCATTCGGCGGATAATTTAAAGGAATAAAATATTACCTGTAGTTTTTTATCTGCTGCCAACAGAAAGATTATTCTGATAGGGAATGCGCTGCTGAATGGAGCGTCCCAAAGTAATTTCATCAGCATATTCAAGTTCATCGCCAACAGAGATCCCTCTTGCAATAGTTGAGATGCTGAGATTAAAACCGGAAAGTTTTTTATGAATGAAAAAGCAGGTTGTTTCTCCTTCCATTGTCGCGTTCAGGGCAAGGATCACTTCTTTTATTTTTCCTGAAGAAACTTTGTCCGTTAGACTTTGAATGTTCAACTGTTCAGGACCGATCCCTTCCATTGGCGAAATTATCCCGCCTAATACATGATAATGTCCACGATAAAGCTGTGTGTTTTCTATGGCCATCACATCGCGAATATCCTGCACCACGCACAAAGTAGCTTCGTCACGCGACGGGTTGGAGCAAATACCGCAGATCTCCTTATCCGAAATATTGTGACACGATTTGCAGAACTGTATTTCAGTGCGCAGCTTA
>CBIHPU010000377.1:0-4466 GCA_966211935.1 uncultured bacterium
TTTAAAGGCGAGGGCTAATTCCAAATTAATTTTTGAGCAGCAGATAAAATTTGAATACGAGGAGCAAAAAGCAAAAGAAAAAATTCTTCAGGCGCAAAAAGACGCAGCTCAGCAAGCTGAAATAAAAACACAACGTTTTATAATTCTTTTTTCTGTTGTGGCTTTGTTGCTTGTAATCGGTCTTGCTGTTGTTATTTATATTTCAAACCGGAAGCAGAGAGCAGCTAATGCTTTGCTTGCCCGCCAGAACCGTCTTATTGAGGATCAAAAACAGGAGATCACCGATTCAATTAATTACGCGCAACGCATCCAGACGGCAATCATGCCCGACAAGGAAGATTTTTATTCGGTGTTTCCGAACAGTTTTATCCTGTATGAACCAAAAGATATTGTAAGCGGAGATTTTTATTATTTCCAGCAACAGGTTACCAAAGAAGGAAAGAAGGGCAATTACATTATTGCGGTTGCGGATTGTACTGGTCATGGAGTACCCGGAGCTTTTATGAGCATGATCAGTTATCAGAAACTGGAAGAAGCAGTATCTGAATTAAATGAGCCGCGCAATATTTTAAAACGATTGAATAAGCGCATTAAAACAGCGTTGAAGCAGCATCATGAAGACACAGAATCGCGCGATGGATTGGATATAGCGTTGTTGTCGGCTCCGCGTCCTGCGCCTGATGGAGGATTGAGTGTAAAGTTTTCAGCCGCCAACAGGCCATTGTGGATCTTCCGGAATAAAACAAATGGAGAATATGAACTGGAAGAATTAAAGGTGACTAAAACGTCTATTGCCGGTTTTACAGAATACTCGCAGGAATTCATACAGCATGATGTTGAGTTGAAAAAAGGAGACAGTTTATATATGTTCTCTGATGGATTCGCAGATCAGTTCGGCGGACCTAACAACAAAAAAATGACAACCCGAAAATTCAAGAACCTTTTGATGGAAGTTCAATCTTCTTCTATGCGGGAACAACAACGAAAACTTCAGCAATTTTTCAATGAGTGGAAAGGTTCCAATGCTCAGATTGATGATATTCTCGTAATCGGAATAAGAGCGTAATTTTTTAATCCTTCTAAGGTATTTCGCTTTTTTAACTGTGTTCTCCGTATTATTTATTAAAAATCTTATTGATAGCCTCCGTACGCGAATTGACCTGTAGTTTTTCATAAATATTACGGATATGTATCCGCACTGTTTCTATACTTACAAATTTTTTTTTGGCAATTTCTTTTTAGCAGAATCCCTTGGACAGCAGGGTGAGAATTTCCTGTTCTCGTTTGGTTAATTTTTCCTTTGCATTTATTGACTGAAAGTAATTTTCCTGTTATTGAAACTTAAGAGCAAATGTAGAGTATTTACAGCCTAATTTTTCATGCGCGTGTGATTACTCGATAGGGTATTTACTGTTTATCGGAAACTGTGCGCTAATAAAAGCATCCAATCTCTCATATAATCTGGCTGATGACTTTGAATTGATTGAATTACTACTAAAGTAGTATTGTCAACACATTGAGCTTCCGGTAGTTTTGAACCCAATAAAATACTTCTCCATGAAAAATGAAAAACTGGTATTTGCGCGACTTATATGCTGCATTGGCGGAATAGCTCAAACAACTATAACAACAACCAGTCAGATTGGTTATACTGCACCTTTAATAATCGCTTCTTCATCAACGGGAACTACTGTACCCGTTTCAACGACAGGCGCAGGCGTTACCTGGAACTGTTCAAATCTGATGCAGGAACCGGGTACGCCAGTGATAAATTATACCGTCAGTTCTCCAGCAGGGACAATGTTTGCAAGCGATTATCCGTCTTCCAACTGGTATTTTACCGATCCAGCACTTTCGTCTGTTATCGGACATCACTACTATAGTCTCAACGCGGATAGCATGGTTTTATGGGGAGAGCATGTTCCCGGCAACAGCTATGAGATTTATGACAATCCTGAAATGGAACTGCCATTACCTTTTGCCTATAATTCAACTGTTGTGAATACTTATAGTAAAACAAATTATTATTCAAATGGAACAATCAGCAGTTATCAGACTGGCACGAATACGATCACCTATGATTCATACGGAACGCTCATTTTACCGGCAGGTACATTTTCGAACGTTGCGCGAATTACAAATGTCAGAACTAATTCACTTGGATCAACTACAACATCCTATCATTGGTACCTGGCAACAACAGGAGAAAAGTTATTGGAGTATGAAACCAACGGAGGCATTAAGGTCGTTTATAACAATTCAGCGCCAACCGGAGTCGGCGATAACATTGCAGAAAGCAATCCGATAAAAATTTATCCGAATCCGGCCAGTGGAAAATTTATCGTAAACCTTGCCGATTTTGAAACCGGATACAATAACCACTTGAAGATTTCTGATTTTACAGGAAAAGAAGTCAGAAATGTATTCATCAGCGCTTACACAACTGAAGTTGACTGCAGTGATTTACCTCCAGGTATTTATTTCTATCACTTTACAAATATCAATCGCAGACTAAAAACCGGTAAGCTGATTTTAAACTAATTAAATAATCTAATATTAATTTCATGAAAAGAATAAAAGTTGCATTTCTTGCGCTATCAATATTTATAGCCGGCAATGTGTTTTCACAAGACGAATTCAAGAAAGAATGGGAAGTAAAAGTTTCGGTAGATCCCAAATGGAATGGCCGTAATGACGATTTAAGTTTAGTATTGGTCGGCAACCTGAAAGAAATGGAGATGCTGGACGGAATGAGTGGTAAAACATTATGGAAGTACAACGTAAAGGAAAAACTCGGAGTGAAATCGGTTGAAGACTGGTGGTTTTTAACCAACGTTGAAGGCGAACCGATTAAAATAGTTTACAAGAAACCGAAGTCTTCAGAAAATACAACAATCTACCTGAATCCGAAGACGGCTGAAGAAATAACTGTGACGGAAAAAGAGAAAGAAGTTTTACCGGCCAAACATAAATCCAAAGTCATATTTGCAAGTTCTGCTTTTGATGTGGCATCTTCAACGGTTGTTATGGTCGACTATAAAGACCGACTGATAAAAAGCGCGATGAATGGTACGGAAATGGAAGTTACAATTAAGGCCGTCGGTGGATATGATTGGTCAACCAATATCAAGGCAAAATGTGTAAGTCATCTCTGCAATAATTTACTAAGTATTGATGAACCGGAAATGATGCTTTCTGTAATGACAGCTTCAGAGAAAGTATTTGTAATTTACGAAGGAATCAGCGTCCTGGATCTTAAAACCGGAAAGTTACTTTGGAACACCACCTTTGATAATGTTGCGACCAGTGTTGGTTTAAAAGCAACCCAGGAAATAGGAAGAAGCCCAATGCCGGTAGTGGATAATGATGCTGTGTATATCTGTGATTTTTCTAAGGGAGAAAAAGCGATAAAAAAGCTGGATATTAATAGCGGTGCGGAGTTGTGGAGAGGAGATAAACTCGGCAGCGGCGATGTGGTATCCCAATTATTGGTGATAAACAATACGTTGATCGCAAAATTCGGGGGAATTGTCCGGAAAGAAAAATACATACCCAGTTCCAATGGTGGTGGAACGTACAAAGTAAATTATGATTATGAAGCAGAGTCAGACATTCGTGCGTATGATGTCACAACTGGAAAGCAACTTTGGAATTCTGAGAAATTGAATAATGGAGACAAATTTTCAAAATCCGAATGCACTATTCTTGTTGATAATGGAAAACTAATTGCTTGCAGTGACAAAAGTTTTTGTATAATAGATCCGGCAACGGGTAACACAGTAACACGAAAAGAGCTTGCAGTAAAACAGATTGGAAAACCGGAAGGCGTGTTCTTGGTGAATGACAATTATGTGGTGGAGTGTGAGGAAGGAATTGCTTCATTTGCCAGGACTGGAGATCTGAAATATGCAGTGGAAACAGGCAAGACCTTATTTACCGAATTCAGAGGAGAAGCTTTTCTTATTTGGACAGGAAAAGATATTGATGATATGAATGAATTCATACGTTTTGATCTTGCAACCGGAAAAATATTCGGAAAATTGAAAGGAACATACCAGCCACGCTTTGATACATCAGGTAACTATTTCATACGTTTTAAGGATGAGTTAGTAACAAAATTTAAAACGAATTAATGTTTTAAACTAATTCACAAACTCTGAATTTCACATTGCAAAACGAGCTCAAAATTAATTTGGGCTCGTTTTTAATTACTATTTCATAATCAATCCCACGTTGAACACAGAAAGATAACGGAGAAATGTTACACAATAGCATATGTGTTTGCTTCCGTGCTGTTCAATTCTTAATTGGAGATCCTTGCAACTGCCTGTATAAAATGAATCAGCACTTTTAGAGTAAAGGATATAAACAGTAGCCACTTCGTATAAATAAAAAAGCAGAAGTTTATTCTGCTTATCGTATGTACCCAGGAGGGGACTTGAACCCCTACGCATTGCTGCATACGC
>CBIHPU010000378.1:0-4462 GCA_966211935.1 uncultured bacterium
TTATAAAGTTTCGGAATGTCTTACTGTTCCATACGTTCGCCATAAGGAGGATTCATGATGATCATTCCTCTTTCTTTCGTTGGCATCAGATCGAAAAATGAAGAGGTTTTCAATTTCACTACATCCTCAACTTTAGCGTTGTGCACATTTTCTTTTGCTTTCTTCAAAACGTTTCGGGAAATATCGCTGGCAAGAATATCCGGTTCTTTGTTATTGATTTTCTCAAGTGATTTTTCATAAATGAGATTCCATAACTTCTCATCATAATTCTTCCAGCGCATAAAACCAAACTCATCGCGGTAATATCCTGGAGGAACATTGTTGGCAAACAACGCTGCTTCAATTGCAATAGTACCGCTTCCGCACATCGGATCGATGAGATGAATATGATAATCCCAGCCACTGAGTAAAACCATTCCTGCCGCAAGCACTTCGTTCAAAGGAGCAAGGTTGGTTGCATTTCTATATCCGCGTTTGTGTAAAGAATCTCCACTGCTGTCTAGAGAAACAGTAACATCATTTCTAAAAATATGAATGTTCAGTTTCATATCTGCCCGCTCCTTTTCCACGCTTGGCCGTAATCCCGTTTTACCCCTGAACTGGTCAACAATAGCGTCTTTTACAACCTGAGAAACATACTGTGAGTGATTGAAGTTTTCTGTATTCAAAACAGTATCGATCCACAGTGTTCCCGTATTTTCCATATACTCCGCCCAATCGAGGCGCATAATTCCGTCGTACAACTCTTTGTCGTTTATTGCGCGGAAGCGGTTGATTGGAATCAGCACGCGCAAACCGGTGCGAAGGTTTAGATTGATCTTGTATACAAAACCCAGATCTCCGGTGCAGGATGCGGAACGCGTGTGCATTTCAACTTCTCTGCCACCCAATCGCACAAGCTCTTTGGCCAGTGTTTCCTCAAGACCCGGCACCGTACTTACCACAATACGGAAATCATCCTGTTGTTTTTTCTCTTTCAAATCTTATTTTTTTCAAACTGTTTAAATTTTTCAATCCACTGCTCCGGAATCTCAATTGTTTCTTTTATAACATAGTTATAGCAAACAATTGTGCTCTTTGCCTGCGAACAAATTCTTTCGCTATCTCCCGTTTTTTTAATAACCAGATTAGTCATGTCAAAACTTTTTCTTCCCAGCCGGCTCACTCTTGTATGAACTACTATTTCATCCTCTATAAAAATTGGTTCTTTGAAATCCATTTCGACCCGGGCCAGAATTAATCCTGTTTTATCCCAATCAACACCGCGACCAAGAACATCATCAAAATAATGTATCCTTCCCGTTTCAACATATGTGTGGTGGATTGCGTTATTTACATGCCCTTGTTTGTCTATATCCTTAAAACGGATCTGTATTGGTGTTGAATGATTGAACTCCTTAAACATAACTCCTCACTTCTTTTTAAAGATGATCCAGTTACATTGTTTTTCTGTAGCTGAACGATTTGTTCCGATAACGACAAGCTTACCTTCAGAATTCTTGTACCAGCCTTCATCCCACGCACCCATATCAATGTAAAGTAAATCCTTCACACTACCTTCGGCTGCCAGATCAGCAGCGAAAGTTTTTAAAGATATCTCTTCCTCACTCTCAACAACTGCAACTTTGCCGGATTTTAATTTCACTATTCCCCTGCATTGAAATTTTTTCAGGCTCTTTGAATCTTCTGCCTTTCCGTTCACCATCATCTGTATCTGCTGAAAAAATGCTGCTTTCAAATTCTTTAAACTATCAACAAATCCGGATGAAAATTTTTTGCCTTTCGTGGTTGAAAATATTTCAACAGATTCATCTTTTATTGAAATGGCGCCGCCAAGATTATGGTTGATACTGTCCGCATTAAATACTTTTCCATTCACTCCATAAATACCATCAGGTTTTCCATTAACCGTAAAAGCTGCTGCCGCGCAGAACCAAACACTACTATCCAGTTTATCCGGACGCTCCAGTGAAAACATCAGCTTACTTTCTCCCGGCAGAAAAAATGTATAATGATTGCCAGCACCTGAAACATAAGATCTTGTAGAAATTCCTTTCCAGTTTTTTTCTTTCAGGTAGAAACCTGGCAGGAAAAAAGTCACACCGAACAAAAGCCCCAGGTAAAGAAGAAATACGATCTTTTTTTTCATCACAGTTGCTTTTATCTTATGCTATAAGAAATTATTTCTTTCTCATTTGCTGCTGGCGCTGCTTTGTCATCTCTTCCAGACGCGCGGCAAAACCGCCCTTCTTTTTCTTTGCCGGATTTTTCATGTTCGCCTCAATTTCAGCTCTCAACTTATTATCGTCAACAAATCGGCGCAATACAAGATTCTGTCCAATATTAATTACGTTGGCAATAAAATAATACCAGCTCAAACCTGCACTGTAACTGTTCATGAATCCTAAGAAAATGAATGGCATCGCATACATCATTAATTTCATTCCCGGCATATTGGTTTGCTGGTTCGGGAACATCTTCTGCTGATAAAATGTAAACGCCAGCGTAGACACAAACATCAGCAACGCAAACATACTTACGTGATCTCCGTACAGCGGAATATTGAAACCAAAATCAAGAACGGAGTCATAGGTAGAAAGGTCATCAGACCAAAGGAAACCTTTTTGTCTCAGTTCGAACGCCGCAGGGAAAAAATTGAAGAGAGCAATAAGTACAAACATCTGGAAGATAAGTGGAAGACATCCGCTGAATGGTGAAACTCCTGCTTTGCCGTAGAGAGCCATTGTCTCCTGTTGTTTTTTCATCGGGTCACCATCTTTGCCATATTTAGCAGTAATGGCATCCGTTTCAGGTTTCAGCACCTTCATCTTCGCAGAAGATTTGTAGGTCATATAACCAATTGGAAACAATAAACCTTTAATCAGGAATGTAAGGATCATGATGACCCAGCCATATCCAATTCCTGTTCCATCAAATAATGAGAAAACAGGAATTACAAGCAGTTTATTGATGTATGAGAAAAACGACCAACCCATCGGGATCATATCTTCCAGACCCAGATCATAATCATTTAATGTCTGGTAATGGTTTGGACCAAAATAATATTTCAGGGAGTAAGAATTTTTAACCAGCGGATCAGGCAGCAACAATTTTGCTTTTGCCTGTTTTACATACATGGAATCCTTTTTGGTTGCAACCTTTTCATTTTCGGGTTCAAGTGACTTGATCCAAAAAAAGTTTTTGCCCGGTGCAAACGCGTCTTCATTAATAATAATCGCTGAAAAGAACTGTTGCTTGAACGCCACCCACTTTATTTCTTTTTCGGGGCTGTCATAAACACTATCCAGCTTCGCTCTTCCAAGATCATCAAGATTACCCTGGCTGTCATAGAAATAAACAGTTGAAATTTCTCTCTCCTTTTCTATGTGCTTTTCCTGCGAGGGAAAATGCATTTCCCAATCCATCTGAATCAAAGAACCGGGTGTTATGATGGAGTCCATCTTCACAAAATTCATCTTATAATCCATCATGTATTCGTTCCCCTTCAAACTATAAACATATTCAATATAGCTTCCGGGTTTTGCAGTCTGCATTGTAAGTTTAATGCTTCCGGCCTGGTCACCTGTAACTTTTACCTCTTTCTTATCTGCCTTAAAGAAAAGACTGTCAAGTGTAATGTTCCTGTCGTTATAAGCGTTTAAAATAATGCTCTGCGTAGATTTTTCTTTTTCAAAAAGTTCAACCGGCGTTTTATTGTCAGCACGTTTGTATTCTTTTAAAATAACGTTGGTGATCCTGCCGCTTTTGGTGGAAATAAAGGCCTGCATTTTATCGTTCTCGATCATTACAGTTTCTTCAGTTCCTTTTGTAGCGGGATAAAAATCCATCCAACGCTGCTTTTCAGCAACTTCTTTCGCGCTATCTGAAATTGCGGGAATTGTAGTTTTTGCAACGGTATCCTTTGCTGCAAGTTCCTGTTGAATTTGCTTTGCTTTAAGTTCCGCAAGCTGATTTGCCTTGAATATAGAGTCCTGACGCTGTTTAGTCTTAGCCTGCTCCTCTTTGCTTGGGCCTGTCATAAACACCCATGCCGCCAGAATAAGTCCGATAAGGACCATCCCTAACAATGTTTTTTTATCCATTTCCGAATTCCTGTTTTAAATGCGGTCGCAAAGATAACAATCTGCAAATAACCTCATTTACAAGTTTTGTGAATAAGCAGAATTCGGGCGGCGAATGGTAACACCCTGCGGATTCATTGCTGTAAAAGACTGACAATTTGATTTAATGTCGTGGAAAGTGTTGAACAGCATTATTTTCTGCTACGCTGCTCAATTTCATCAAAAACCGCGTGTTCTGCCGCTTTTCTGGATTTAATATGAATGAAACTGCCTTTTCCCTTCCTTGAAATATCTTTCAGGTTAGTAAGAGCCTTTTTGTCCTGACCAAATGCTATGGTTGATAGAACTATGTTCCGCTCGCCAACTTTTTCGGTCCATTT
>CBIHPU010000379.1:0-4431 GCA_966211935.1 uncultured bacterium
TATATGTGGGATTCAGGATCACCTAATGATACATTAGTTGTTACTCCTTCTTCAACTACAACATATACTGTTGTTGGTGCTGATGCTTCCATGTGCTACGATACAGCAACAGTAACCATAACAATAAATAGTTTGCCAACTGTTAATGCTGTTGCGAGCACTGATACAATTTGTGATGGCGAGCCTGTAACACTGACAGGATCGGGAGCTGTTACTTATGTTTGGACAGGCGGCGTTACAGATGGAGTAACATTCAATCCATCGCTTACTCAAACATATACAGTAACAGGAACTGACGCGAATGGCTGCGCGGATACCGGAGCAGTGAACATTGTTGTAAATGGTTTGCCAACTGTTAATGCTGTTGCAAGCACTGATACAATTTGTGATGGAGAGCCTGTAACGTTAACAGGATCGGGAGCTGCTTCATATGTATGGACTGGCGGTGCTACAGACGGAGTATCTTTCAACCCATCGATTACACAAACCTATACCGTAACAGGAACAGATGTAAATGGATGTATGGACACTTCATCAGTAGAAGTTGTTGTGAATGCATGCCTTACTGTTGAAGATTACTTAAACAGTACAAGGATCATTGTCGCATATCCAAATCCGAACAATGGAACGTTTGTTGTTGAATCAAGACAATCTGTGACAATTATTATTTACAATGCACTTGGTGATGAAGTAAGCAGAAATATGCTTAACACAGGAAAATTAATGATCGATCTCTCCGGACAGGAAAGCGGAATTTATTTTGTGAAAGCACTTACAGGAAAGGGCGAACAACAATTGATCAAAATAGTAAAGGAGTAATTCAATAGATAATTTCTTCATAAGACCCGGTAATAAAAGTGCCGGGTCTTTTTTTTAAACACATAGTAGATGTAGTTTGAGGTTTGAAGTTTGACGTTTGAAGTTCACCGCGTACTCCGCTAACAATTCGTTTGTCGCTTGTCGTTTGTCGCACTGTCTGCGAGAAAAAAACCGCGCTCTCCGTTTACTTCGCGTCTCCGCGTGAAATTCAAAAACACATCGGGCACATAAGAATCACATTAGGAAATACAGAATGCTTATTTTATGCTTCATATAAGGATAAATGAAACGTCGCGTCGTTGCGGTCGTCGCGAGAAAACAATTCGTCTTTCGTTTGTCGTTTGTCGCAATACCTGCGAGAAAAAAACCGCGCTCTCCGCTTACTTTGCGCGGATCATGAAGCGAAATCTGCCTTGCGGTTTCTGCTTCATGACTCCGCGAGAAACCTCCGCGAGAAACCTCCGCGAGAAACTAGACGCCCAGCACCGCTCTAACCAAACCCAGATCGTCAAACGAAATTGGCTTCACGTATCTGCGCACGCCTTTTCTCTCCAACGCGTTCGCAGTAGCATCTCCCATTGCGACAGCTTTGTATTTAGCGTTCCATTTATTCTTTTCAAAAAACGCATCAACATTACTCGGACTTGTAAAAACGATCACATCAGTAGACGGATCAATTGCAACAGGATGTTTTAACGTTGCATAAACAGGAAGATTGATCGCATTATCTTTATTCACCAACTGCAACTGCACACTTTGCATACTCTCTTTCGCCATTGGAAAAAGAACCTTTGCCTTCCCAACCAAAGAAGAAAATTGTTTGCCCACAAGTTTGGTGTCTGTACTCTGACCGATAAATTCCGCGCGCTGTCCGAAATTGCGGATCTCCTGAGCGGTTGCCTTTCCAATACAACCAATCTTCGCCTTACCAAGTTTTGGTTTCTGACGGAAAAAATATTTCACCGCGTGCTTGCTGGAAAAAAATATCCAGTCAGTTTCAGGAACTTCTTTGATCGGAATTTCTTTAAACTCGATCAACGACTGTCCCGTCACATCAAAATTCAACCTCTTCAGCGCGTTTGGCAAATAATCCGTATCACGAAATGTTTTTGTGACGAATACTTTTTTAGGAGAAATATTTTTTATCTGCTCAACGATCTTTTCAGGAATCTCCGCAGGATATTTGGTTTCTACAACAAGCTGAACCGGTTGCTTGTCCCACGCCTCCGCTTTTGCAACGTGAAAGCGCCAGATCTTATTCCCTTCATTATCCTCATCCGTCTCGCAATAAACGCCTAACGGCAACTGACAACCACCATCAAATAAATTCAGAATTTTTCTTTCCAAAGAAATTCCGAGCTGAACATCTTCGTTATTTAATTTCTCAATAATATTGATCATCTCGTAATCGTTCTCACGCACCTGCCAGGCTAGCACGCCCTGCGCGGGAGCAGGAACCATTTCTGTATATGAAATCTTCTCCGCGTGCAGATCCGACAGATCCAACTCTAAACGCGTCACGCCGGCATATGCAAGCATAATCGCATCATATTCACCGTTGCGCAATTTATTTACGCGGGTGGGAACATTTCCACGAAGATCTTTCACTGTAATATCCGGACGAAACGCGAGCAATTGTGATTTCCTTCTGGCTGAAGAAGTGCCTACAACAGCATGTCTTTTTAAATTGAATCTCTGTTTTTCGTCTACAAACTCCTTGCGGATGAGTAAATATTCAGAAGCATCCTCACGATCACTAACTCCAGCCACAATTAATCCGGGAACATTTTCTGTCGGTAGATCCTTGTGCGAGTGAACAGCAAGATCAACTTCCTTACTCAACAAAGCGTCTTCAATTTCTTTTGTAAAAAATCCTTTTCCTTCTATTTTGTCCCACGAAGTGTTCCACTGCTGAGTGCGGTCGCCTAAAGTTGAAATTATTTTCAATTCAACTTCGTATCCATTCTTCTCTAAAAGGTCTTTAGTATAGTTAGCCTGCCACAACGCAAGTTCAGAACCGCGAGTGCCAATGATAATTTTTCTCATGTAAAAGATTATTTTTCCAATAACGCTTCTTTGGCAGTTTTCATTGCCACAGCGTTATATTTTTTTTCCATATAGGAAAGCACTTTGTCAAGCACTTCTTTTCCTTTTTCATCCAGTTGACTCATGTCTTTCGCAAACACTTCATTGATTGCGATCTCTTTAATCTCACGTACGCGCTGAGGAATATCCGCGAATGCCAGTTCAACTTCACGCTCCCTGAATATCTGCTGTGTTTCTTCAACCTTCCTCTCAATAATAACTGTGCATTTCTCCATTTCCGCCTCACGCTCTGCAAGATTTTCTTTTGCAACTTCCCTGAGATTTGAAACAGCGATAAGATTCACATCAAATTTATGCAGCACCTCAGCATCCAGGTCATTTGGCACTGCAAGATCAATTACAACTTTCCTGTTGCGTTCGCCACAAATTAATTTTTCATAAACATCTGTGGTGATGATCGGCTCGTCTGATCCTGTACAAGTGATGATCACATCGAATCCACCGTTGTAATTTTTTAATGCTTCCAATGGATACGCCTTTCCACCCAATTCATTTGCAAGAAACTCGGCTTTAGCTAATGTGCGGTTAAACACCGCGAAATTTGCATAAGCATGTTTCTTCAGGTATTTCACCATGGTCGCGTTTGTCTCACCTGCGCCGATCACTATAAATCGCGCGTCGTTGCTGATATTCAGTTCACGTAATTTTCTGTAAGCAAGAGATACAACTGAAACAGGATTTCTTGAAATATTAGTCTGCGTGTAAATTTCTTTTGCAGTAACTATTGTTTGCTGAATTGCGAGACGAATACGATCTCCTGTAAGGCCAAGCCGACGACAAAATTCAAACGCTTTTCTAACCTGGGTGATAATCTCGCGCTCACCAACAACCAATGAATCCAGGCTGGATGCAACAGAGAATAAATGATGCAGAGCCGCTTCGCCGGAAATAACAGAAGCATTTTCCGAAAGGGCATTTAACGTTTCATTATCAAGCTCAGGTTTTAATTCGAGGAAAATTTCGCGGAGAGTTTCAGGACCTACATTTTTGTTAGTAGCAAGTATAAACTCGACCCGGTTGCAGGTGCTAAGGAACATCAGCTCAGAAAAACCGAATTTCTTTTGCAGAACCGGAAGTTTCTTTGCCTGATTTTCATCGTCCAGGTGTAAAAACCCCAGACGATCAATATCCATGTTACGATGTGTTAATGCTATGATCTTCAGCTCATCCATACAATACCACAAAATTGGGAATTTAGAATGCTCTTTTTGTCATTAGATTGTCATGGACAACAGTTTTTAATATGAGTTTCGTCACATTTCGCGCCTATAATAAAATCTGGACATAGTGGTTTAGTTGTTTAAATTTTTATATTGTAAACTGATTTTTTATTATGAGAAAGTGCGTGATGGGCATCCTGTTGTTGCTGAACCTGTATAGTGTTTCAGGCCAGCAGCAGGAGTTGAAATGTGAGATCTTCCAAACCTTAAAGGATTCATTCAGTTCCGCTTATAAACGTGGTGACGATACACTGATTCAGATTGCAAAGGAAGTGGATTCGCTATT
>CBIHPU010000380.1:0-4431 GCA_966211935.1 uncultured bacterium
TTAAGTCTATCTAAATGAGCAAAACACTGTGGAGCTCAACGGCTATAGCAATTCAGATAAGAAGATGTGTGATGGATTAAAACTGTAGTGCATTCCAAATTATCTGTTAAGTAAAGAAATTAAAGAAATCCTTCAGCAACCTGAAACTATATTTCCTTTCGAGTATTACACAATACGTTTTACGACTTTTCAAGGTGATGGGTTTACTGGGTATCGAAGATATGTAAAACATCTTCTTATTGATAATTCCCAAGTAAGTAGCGAATACGCAATTAAGGAATATGTGAAGGATATGTATAACAGCTATACAGATGGAGTCGAAAAGAATAAGCATCAAAATGAATATAGAAAACATAAAGAAGGTTTTAAAACAAACATTCTGAAAGAGCTAAATGATAGAGTTGAAACCTATAATTTTTCCTTAAAGAACAACTCTAAAGCGAATCTTGAGACGGATTTGACTCTCTGTGAAGATGAAATTAGTATTGATAACAAAGGAAAAGGAAAGCAGGTCTTTATTAAAACTGAATTTGCGTTAAAGAAAAAAGATAAAAATCTTGATTTCGTTTTGATCGAAGAACCGGAAAATCACCTTAGCCATGTTAAAATGAGGCAATTGATTAACAAAATAAAGGAGTCGACTGAGAAGCAACTGTTTATCTCTACTCATAGTAATATGATTAGTTCAAGGCTTGATCTTAGAAAATCCATTTTATTAAACAAAAATGGAGAGGCTCCTATTAAACTGAAAGATCTGCCGGAAGACACAGCGAAATTTTTCATTAAAGCTCCTGACAACAATATTCTCGATTTCATTCTTTCGGAAAAGGTAATCTTGGTTGAAGGCGATGCAGAGTATATGCTTATGGAGGCTTTCTTTAGAAAGATTTCTAATTCTGAACTATCTGATTCTGGTGTACACGTAATTTCTGTTGACGGCACGAGCTTCAAACGTTATTTAGATATTGCCAGACTATTAAAAATAAAAACAGCAGTAATTAGAGATAATGATGGCAATCACCAAGCTAAATGTGTTGATGCGTTTAGCGCATATAATGTAAGTGAAATTAAAATCTTCGGGGACAAAGACAATGCTCGTTCAACATTTGAAATATGTGTTTATAAGGATAATACTTCTATTTGTGATGGACTCTTTTCGGCAGGGAGAAAAACTTTGACTGTTCAAGAGTACATGCTTGCAAACAAAGCAGATGTCGCCTACGAACTTTTGGATAAGAAAGGCAAAGACTTAAATGTTCCAGGTTATATTAAAGAGGCGATTGAATGGATAAAAGGGTAATATTTGCAGTTGCTGGTTCTGGAAAAACTACACACATTGTCGATAAACTTGATCTGGAATCGCCTGTGATTATTGTTACTTACACCAATAACAACGTAGAAAATCTTAGGGAACGCATTTTGAAAAAATTCGGATATTTTCCTTCCAACATCAAACTTCAGTCATATTTCTCATTTTTACATGGGTTTTGTTACAAACCATTTCTTTCAGGAACGCTTAAAACTAAGGGACTTTATTATAAACCAAATACGAATAGGTTTGCAAAGAATGATGCACAATATATGACGAGCAGCGGGAGATTATATAGCAACCGTTTAGCGAAATTTATTGAAAGCAAGGGTGTGATACAAGATGTAATTGCACGATTAGAAAAATACTACAAGCACATTTATTTTGATGAGATACAGGACTTTGCTGGCAACGATTTCAATCTCCTTAAGAATCTCGCAAAAGCCAACGTAAACATAACTATGGTCGGAGATTTTTATCAGCATACTTTTGATACTAGTAGAGATGGTTCAGTAAATAAAAATCTGCATAGTAATTATGACTCATATATTAAACTGTTTGAAGATATGGGGTTTACAGTTGATACAACAACTCTAAAAAAGAGTTATCGATGCAGCCCTACAATTTGTTCTTTTATTTCGAATAGTATTGGCATTAGTATAGATTCTCATAGAACTGACTCCGTAAATATTTACTATATTGATAAGCAGGAAGAAGCTCAGACTATAAAGGCTAATAATGAGGTGGTTAAACTTTTTTATCAAAAGCATTATGAATATGATTGTCATTCACGAAATTGGGGAGATTGTAAAGGCGAAGATCGATACAATGATGTTTGTGTTGTATTAAATAAAACAACCTTTCAAAATTATAAGGAAAACAAACTTCAGGATTTAGCTCCGTCTACTAAAAACAAACTATACGTTGCTTGTTCAAGGGCAAAAAGGAATTTATATATATTGTCAGAGGAATTATTTAAATAATAGAATGGCGAACTTATCATTTAGCGAAAAGAAAAGATTAGAAACATTCCTTGATATGGGAGGAGGTTATGTTTTGAATTTTAGTAATAATACTTTACAGAGGTTTGTTCATGATGCAATTGGTATTGATATTTACAATGCTAAATATGATAATGGAGGTACTACTTCAAAGGCAAATAGAATAAGAGGCGTTTGGGATAAAGAAACGGATTATCAAGTTGGATTGTTAATTGAGGCATTCACAAAGTATTGGTGTGAATTTATCGGTGGATCACAAATAAGCAATGAACAATATGATTTGCTTAAAAATTGTGAAGCTCTCGCTCACAAATTAAAATCTGAATCGCTTGGCGCACAAATTCAAGTAATACAAGCAACAACCGATGACATTAATTTTCATAAACTTGCCAAACAAGTTAGAGAAGCAATTGAAAGAAACGAGCCGGAAACCGCATTAGATAGGCTACATACTTATACCGTTAAATTCGTAAGAGAATTATGCGATAAGCATGGAATCGCTTATGATAAAGATAAACCTCTTCATAGTTTTTTTGGAGAATATGTTAAACATCTGTCAAAAAGCGGGTTGATAAAATCTGTAATGACGGAACGCATCTTAAAAACAGCTATATCAAATTTAGAAGCCTTTAATGATGTTAGAAATAATCAAAGTTTTGCGCACGATAACTCGATTTTAAATTACCACGAGAGTTTGCTTATTTTTAGAAGCATTTCGAGTATAGTTGAATTCATTAATTCTATTGAGAAACCTGCTTCTAAGGCTGTAAAGACCGAAGAGGTAGAGCCTTCTGACAATGACTTACCTTTTTAGACAAAACCCTTAGCAACATCCTATAAACCACCTATTTGTGCTGTATTCTTAAAATCTGTATATTTGTGTAGTTGAAAAAGGCATTCTACATATTATTCTCGATCTATTTTATTTCGTTGGCTATGATACCATGCGGAGATAAAGATGATTGTAATGAAATGAAGCATGAACAAACTTCACAAAACAATGGCGAAGAGCAGCACTCTGATGAAGCTTGTACACCTTTTTGTGTTTGTTCATGTTGCGCCTCGCATTTTTTGATTAAAGATTTTCAAACTGCACAAAATCAAATTGCAGTAATAAATACTGTTTACACAGTACACAAAAAATTCGAATTGTCCTCTGCGGTTATTGCCATTTGGCAACCTCCTAAACTCGCTTAACTTTTTCTTCAGTTAATTACTGATTCTGTGCAGGTAAATCTCCTGCGCAATTCTCATTTTATGTATTAACCAAAATAAGTAAGGTTTTGCACCTTGTTTATGTTATCAATTATAAATTATGTTAGATAAAGTCATACACTTTTCTATAAAAAACAAAATGATAATAGGCTTGCTTACGCTTGCGCTTATCATTTGGGGTAGTTACTCAGTAACCAAACTCCCAATAGATGCTGTACCTGATATTACAAATAATCAAGTGCAGGTTATTACCGTGTCGCCATCATTGGCAGCAGAAGATATTGAAAGGTTGGTAACCTTTCCGGTTGAGCAAACAATGGCAAATATACCGGGGATTGAAGAAGTGCGTTCTTTTTCTCGTTTTGGTTTATCGGTAGTAACCATTGTATTTAAGGACGAGATTGATGTGTATTGGGCTCGTCAGCAGGTTAACGAGCGGTTAAACGAAGCCAAAACAATTATTCCACAAGGTGTTGGTATGCCTGAGTTAGCTCCTGTTACAACAGGCTTGGGAGAAATATACCAATACGTTATTCATACCAAAAAAGGCTATGAGAAAAAATACTCGCCAATGGAATTAAGAACCATTCAAGATTGGATCGTTCGTAGACAGCTATTAGGAACAGAAGGTGTAGCGGATGTGAGTAGTTTTGGTGGTTATTTAAAGCAATACGAAATCGCTTTGAACCCTGATAAACTTCGTAGCATGAACATTAGCATTAATGATGTATTCATCGCCTTGCAAAAGAACAATCAAAATACCGGAGGTGCTTACATTGATAAAAAACCAAAACCTTACTTTATAATAAGTGAAGGTTTAATTGGATCTAATTAGTATATTGAAAAAATTGTTGTGAAAGTAAACGACAATGGCATCCCTGTTTTAATTCGCAATGTTGCGAGTGT
>CBIHPU010000381.1:0-4424 GCA_966211935.1 uncultured bacterium
GCAGAGCTGAGCCTAGCCACTCGGCCACAGGACCTTTTAGTTTATTTGTAAGAACATTCATTCAACACACACTGCAACCTCTTGGAGCTTTTGCAGTCCCGATAGCTATCGGGATGAGCCTAGCCACTCGGCCACAGGACCTTTTAGTTTGTTGTCTGACGTTTGTCGTTTGATGTTGACCCGCGCCAAACAAATAACTTTGAGGGGGCAAAAATAACAAAAAAAGCGTGATTTGGCAAAAAGGAAAGAAGCTTTCCCGTAATTTTACTTTTTATCAAACAACAAACACATGAAAAAAATTACTTTCCTGTTTGCGCTCGCACTCATCCTGGTTTCATCCTGTAAAAAATATCCTGATGGACCGGCTATTTCCCTGCTGCCAAAAAAAGAGAGAGTCGATAACACATGGGTGCTTAATAAAGCGATTGAAGATGGTGTTGACAAAACCGGCGATTACCAGACCACTTTTAAAAATTATAAACTAACCATGACCAAAGGAGGAGATTATACTCTTACTTACACTTTTTTCTTTTTAGATTACCAGGAAACCGGTACCTGGGTGTTCAACAGCGATAAAACAAAAATTATTTTTGACCCAACTTCAAATAATAACGCAAACGATGAATGGACTATTCTCCGCCTGAAAGAAGAAGAATTATGGGCCAAGGATGAGGATTTCAACGGAAAAGTGCTGGAAGTTCATTTGATCCCGGATTGATTTTTTGACTCATAAGGAGAATGCGGAATCAAAGAAATAATTACTTTAAACAACTTATGGTTGTTTTATTTCTTGCTGCTTTGGTCTTTTCCTGCAAAAAAAAATATCCGGAAGGCGGAACTTACAGCATGATGACTAAAAAAGCGAGACTTGAAAACAGCTGGGTCATCGCAATGGTGATGGAGAATGATTCGACAGACAAAACAATCGAATACCAGAATACGTATAAAAACTATAACATGGTCATCAATAAAGATGGCACTTATGGCTCGCTATATAAACTAAATGGAACTGATGTGCCCGATGCAGGTAAGTGGAGATTCAGTCCAGACAAAACAATTGTGGTTTTTAACGGCAACCAGGGCGGCGCAAATGAATGGAAAATCCTGCGACTGAAAAAAAGGGAACTGTGGGTGATCGATAATAATTTCAACGGTAAAAAAGTGGAGTTTCATTTCATACCAAAAAACTGAGTTTCACGCGGAGGAGGCGGAGTTCGCGGAGTTTTTAAAATAAAATTCCTTTGTACTCACTTGTTTCTCTTCGTACAAAAAACTTCACGCAATGCAATTTCCCGCGGAGAGGCGGAGTTCGCGGAGAGCGCGGAGTTTTTAAAATAAAATCTCTTTTGGCTCATTGCGTTTCTCTGCGTACTTTGTGTCCCCAAAAAATTCACGCTACGCTTTGCTCTATACGTCCCGCTGGGATGTATATGTGCTCTGCTTATTTTACAACTTCAACCTATGTCTTCTATGTTTCTATTGTGTTTCAAAAAAACTCAGCTCTTTTTTATGACCTGATGTGTTTTAATGATCACAAAAAAAGCCGGATATTTCTACCCGGCTCTCTTACACATTTTATTTTCTTTTAAATCCCGAAAGCTTTTTTCACTTTGCTGACGTAATCTAATTTTTCCCAGGTAAACAGTTCAACTTTTTTCTTTAATATTTTACCTCCTGGCATCTTATAAACCTTCTCAACCACTTCATTCTTTCTTCCCATATGGCCATAAGAAGCAGTTTCGCTGTAAATAGGATTACGCAGTTTTAAACGCGTTTCAATAGCGTACGGACGCATATCAAAGATCTGCCCAACTGTATCTGCAATTTCCCCGTCAGACAGACCAACTTTAGCTGTTCCAAAGGTGTTTACATAAAGTCCGCATGGTTTTGCAACACCAATAGCGTATGAAACCTGCACGAGAACTTCTTCACACAAACCCGCAGCCACAAGATTCTTTGCAATATGGCGCGTTGCATATGCTGCTGAACGGTCTACTTTACTTGGATCTTTACCGGAAAAAGCTCCACCACCGTGAGCGCCTTTTCCTCCATAAGTATCTACAATAATTTTTCTTCCTGTAAGTCCTGTATCACCGTGAGGACCACCAATCACAAACACTCCTGTTGGATTGATGTGATAAGTAATATCATTTGTAAAAAGTTTCTGAAGTGATGACTTCAATAATTTCTTTACTCGTGGAATAAGAATATTGATCACATCTTAGCCTGCATTTTTTCCTGGCTCTTGTCAAAATCATCATGCTGTGTTGAAACCACTATTGTGTCAATTCTAACCGGACGGTTATTATCATCGTATTCAATAGTTACCTGGCTCTTTGCGTCAGGACGAAGATATTTCATTGTTTTTCCTTCGCGGCGTATTGCAGCAAGTTCTCTCAGCAAACTATGCGCAAGCTCTAAAGGTAACGGCATGTAATTATCCTTTTCATTCGTAGCGTAACCAAACATCATCCCTTGGTCACCAGCACCCTGGTCTTCTTTACTTTTACGCTCAACACCCTGGTTAATATCAGGACTCTGTTCGTGAATAGCCGAAAGAATACCGCATGAATTTGCTTCAAACATGTATTCAGACTTAGTGTAGCCGATCTTACGAATTACATCGCGCGCGATATCCTGAACATCAAGATAAGCTTTGGATTTCACTTCACCCGCAAGCACAACCTGTCCTGTTGTTACAAGTGTTTCACAAGCCACTTTACTCTGCGGGTCAATAGCAAGAAAATTATCAATCAATGCGTCAGAGATCTGATCAGCAATTTTATCGGGATGTCCTTCGCTCACCGATTCTGATGTAAATAAATAAGACATTCTGTTTGAAGTTTGAAGTTTGATTTTATCACAGAAACAAAATCGTCCGCAAACTTGCGAACAGATTTTCTGCTTCCGGCTGGCAAATTTATAAGAATTTGGGAATATGCACCATTCCAGAGCGAATATTAGACTAACATTTTTTCAAGGCAATAAAATGTAATGAAAGTCAAACGGCGGCAACTGCCTTTCCGACTCAAGGACTCGAGGACTCAAAGACTCCCAGACTCAGTTCTTATTAGTATTTTTGGCAAAATTTATAATTGTCTCTTCACAAAATAGCGGCGTTGGTTAAAAAGGAGTTTGTGCTTGAATTCAGGCAGAAAGCATCCCTTAGTGGAATTCTCCTTTACCTGGTTGGTTGTGTTTACGTTTGCTATCTGGCCATTCGTAAAATAAGCGTGCTTGATGAATGGAGAATGAAAGAAAAGGAGGAATGGAACGCGCTGCTCTGGATATTATTGTTGTTCAATGCCATTATTGCGGCCTCCAAAAGTTTTTCTTCAGAAACGCGCGGACGGGCCTTATATAATTTTACAATTTATAACCCCCGTCACCTTATTAGCGCCAAATTGATTTACAATATGCTGCTTGTGCTGGTCGTAAGTATGGCAGGTTATATAATTTTCAGCCTTTTCATTGGCAGCCCGGTAAAAAATCTGCCGCTGTTTATAGTCAATATCATCTTATCATCAATGGCTTTTTCAGGAGTTTTAACAATGACATCCGGAATCGCGTCTAAAACCAACGGAAGTTTCACGCTGATGTCAATTCTTAGTATTCCTCTGCTTTTTCCAATGTTACTGCTCGCAATGCGAATTTCTTTATTCGCGACACTTGGAAAATCATTTTCTTATTGCGCTTATTATCTTTTAGGTCTTTTAGCATTGAACATTGTAATCTCACTATTATGTATTCTGCTATTTCCGTACCTTTGGCGGGATTAATTATCCAGGATAAATCCGTGAAATAGAACTAGAAAGACACAATTGAAAAACTGGTGGAAAATATTTGGTGGAGTACTGGTGCTTTACTCTGTAATAGGAGGATTTTTAATCCCGGTTCCTGATGTAAATCTTTTATCTGAATCAATTCGCAACGTTTATTTTCACGTGCCCATGTGGTTCACCATGATCGCGTTACTCAGTTACAGCGTTTATGGTGGAATAAAATTTCTTGCTAACAGCGATATGCAGGATGATGTTCGTTCATCACAATCAGCGCTCGCTTCCGTTCCTTTCGCATTGATCGGTTTAATTACCGGAAGCATCTGGGGCAAGATCACGTGGGGGACATTCTGGACCAGTGATCCAAAGCTGAACGGTGTTGCCGCCGCGCTGTTAATTTATCTCGCCTATTTTATTCTGCGATCAAGTATTACTGATGATCAAAAACGTGCGCGCATCTCTGCTATCTATAACATTTTTGCTTATGTAATGATGCTAGTATTCATCCTCATCATTCCTCGGTTCACTGATTCACTTCATCCAGGTAACGGGGGAAATCCCGCGGTAGGACAATACGACATGAACAGCACTATGAGAACAGTTTTTTATCCTGCAGTAATTGGCTGGATAATTTTGGGAATCTGG
>CBIHPU010000382.1:0-4413 GCA_966211935.1 uncultured bacterium
GAACATCAAACCGAAGAAATAAGACAACTTGGAAAAGAGCTTGGCGTTGATGAAGTAAAATTCAAAACCGCGCAGGTCTATGATTTTGAAAACGGGAATCCACTAATTCCTGAGACCGAAAAATTTTCTCGCTACAAAAAAGCTGGTGACGGAAAATGGAAATTGAAAAACGAAATGCAGAATCAGTGCTGGAGAATGTGGAGCGGATGTGTAATTACCTGGGACGGATTAGTGGTCCCTTGTTGTTTTGATAAAGACGCTCAGCACCAATTAGGAGATTTAAAAAACGCGTCCTTCTCATCTATCTGGCGATCCGTCATGTATGAATCGTTTAGAAATTCCATTCTTAAATCGAGAAGTGAAATTGATATATGCAGGAATTGCACAGAAGGAACCAAAGTGTGGGAAGAGGCATAGCAGGCGGCGGCTATTTAAATTCCCGAAGGCTATATTCCTCAGCAAATTCAAAATAATTCAACCCAACAAAGAATATATAATGGAAACTTTTCTTTACAGATTAACACTGACAGAAAAATATGCTGATCCTGCACAGTGGAGCGAAGCAACAGATAAAATCATTATGGAACATTTTAACTGGATGAAGGCGCTTGGAGAAAAGGGTACGCTCGTGTTTGCGGGAAGAACAACATTAGATCCGGGAGACAAAAACCTGTTTGGGATTGCACTGATCTTCGCAAAAGATATTGATGAATGTTGGGCGATTATGAAACACGATCCGGGAGTTGCAGGCGGAGTTCAGCAGTCTGAAATTTTCCCGTTCCGTGTTGCACTTGATTTTTTCCCTAATTATAAAAAACAAAACACTGCCTAACCCCACGTTTTACATTGGGAAAAACTTTTATCTTTAACACACTTTTAATTTAACCGAACCCCTATGAAAAAATCTTTACTTTCCTTTGCATTTACGACTTTTTCTCTGTTAGGAATTTCTCAAACCGCTACTTTACTGAAGGACATCAATGCCGGAAACAACAGCGCGTTTATGGGTGGCCTGAACGAGAAAGCGGTTCTTAACGGTCTCTTTTATTTTTCCGCAGATGATGGTGTTAACGGAACTGAGTTATGGAGAACAGACGGAACGGGAACAAATACGGTTTTATTTGCAGATATAAAACCCGGCGCTTCCGGATCATCACTGGTATATCTTACAGAATTCAACAACCAGTTGTTTTTCTTCGCTGATTCATCAGCAATGTTTACGGGCCCGCAACTGTGGAAAACAGACGGAATAACCACCACTATGGTTTTCGATTTTCCAACAAGCGGATTTGTCTCTCCGTTAAGAGTATGCAACAATCTTCTGATTTTTACATTCAATGATATGGGCGCCAACGGATCCGAACTGTGGGTCAGTGATGGAACGCCAACCGGAACTTCTATGATTATAGATCTTAATCCCGGCAATGCAAACGGCGCTATGATTGATATGTACACTTCTGCAATTGTTGGTAATACCCTGTTCTTTGCGGGAGATAACGGACAGGAACTCTGGAAAACGGATGGAACTGTTTCAGGTACTGTATTGGTGAAAGATATTAATCCGGGATCGTCCGGTTCTATGCCCAAAAATTTTGTGCGTAATGGATCAACTATATATTTCCGCGCAGACAACGCAACCAGCGGAAGCGAATTATGGAAAAGTGACGGAACATCATCAGGAACAGTTTTGGTGAAAGACATTGAACCAGGAATGACAAGCTCCAACGCAGAACCTATTGATACATTGGGAAACCTTGTTTTACTCCGCGCAACAACCAGCGCAGAAGGTACTGAACCCTATATTTCAAACGGTACTTCGGCCGGAACATTTATCCTGGCTGATCTAAATCCGGGAAGTCAAAGTTCACTGACAAATCCAATTGGAGTAGAACATGCTACCACGCCAACCGGAATTTATTTTACAGCAGAAACTGCTGCAAGCGGTTCTGAAGTTTATAAAACAGATGGATCAACAGCATGGTTGCATTTAGATGTAAATACTTCGGGGATGAGCAATCCAGCTAATTATTTGCTTGTAAACAATTACGTTTATTTTGTAGCAGACAACGGAACTGTTGGTTCAGAATTGTTCCGAACAGGAATTAATGGAAGCAGCATTCAAAACTTGTCAGATATAAACCCAGGAAGCAATGGCGCGATGATCAGCAGGCTGAATCTGTTTAACGGCTGTCTTCTTTTCAGCGCAAATGATGGAACAACGGGTACAGAACCATATATCTACTGCACAAACCTTCCGCCTTCTCTAAGTTCAACAACTTCAATTGATGTTTGTATGAACGCAGGAAGTGTACAGATTCCATTTACAATAACGGATGAAGACGCAAACTCTGTAACTGTAACAGGAAATTCATCCAACACAACACTTATCCAAAACACCGGAATTACTTTTACAGGAACAGGCGCATCCAGAACTCTTACCGCAACGATCCAACCAACCCAAAGCGGCAGTTCGGTCATTACAATTACAGGAATGGATAATGATTCCAATTACGTATCTCAGGCTGTAACTATAAACGTTTTGCCAGCTCCTACGCAAGAACTTTGTCTCGTGACGGTTGATTCCGCTACATCAAACTTCAATCAAATTGTGTGGGAAAAACCAATTGCGACTGACATTGACAGCTTTGTCGTTTACAGGGAAATTACCACAAACGTTTATCAGCGTATTGGCGCCGTACATTATGACAGCCTTGCACAGTTTCAGGACACAGCGGCAAATCCAAACGTGACAAGCTACAGGTATAAAATTTCTGTAAAAGACACCTGTGGTAATGAGGGCACACAAGGATTGTATCACAGCACAATTCATCTTCAGTATCTTGGCAACGGAAATTTGCAATGGACTCTTTATGAAATAGAAAGTACAGCCAATCCGGTTACCTTCTATCGTGTATGGAGAGACGATAACAGTCTCGGACTCTGGAATCCTATAAGCAGCACGGTGCCGGGAGGAAATACAACCTACACAGATATAAACTATGCGCTGTACCCAAACGCAAGCTACCGCGTTGACGTAAACTGGAGTTTATCCTGCGATCCTTCTCGTGCAATTATTAATACATCACGATCAAACGTAAAACAACTGGCAGCAACAATCGGTTTTGAAGAGGCGCTTCAGAATAATGTTTCTGTTTATGTAAATGAAAACGATGTTGCGAATTTTACTCTTGCAAAAGCCGTTGCAGAAAGAACTGCGGTTGAACTGTTTGACGCGACCGGAAGACTGGTTCAACTGAGTCTATTCAGCGGAAATAAAGCGGAAATCAGCCTGAATGCGTTTGCTGACGGAATTTATTACTACAGAATTTCCGGTGGAGTGAATGCTAACGGTAAACTGGTTAACGGAAGATAATAAACAACATAGTTTTTTAAATGAGAAAGGACCTGCACATACGGGTCCTTTTTTCATTTACCTGTTTGGATGAAGTCTCTCCAACTGTTTCTTAACGTAAAGCTCACTGGAAATAAGCGCGCGCTGAATTCTGTGCGCGTAACGGATACTATCCAGAATTTCTTTTTGTTTCTCTTCAACAGTATGTTTTTGCTGTTCTATGAGTTTATTTTTTTCTTCGAGAAGAAGGTTCGCTTTTCTTTTCTGGAGCAGACTGAACAATATAAACGCGGCGAGCAAGAGTACAAGAATAAAACCCACGATAAAATAATTTCGTTGAAGTTTTTGTTGTTTCAGTGTTTCTCTTGCCAGCGCGTCTTTTTTTTCCTGCCGCGCTTTACTTTCCGCTTCCTTCTTATCAAACTCATATTGCATCTGCGTTTGAACAAGTTTTTTGGTATTCTCTTCGTTCGTCAGACTATCACGATAAATAATAAAATGCTTGTAATGATTTAACGCTTTTTCGTGTTTACCGGTTACCTTGTATAATTCCGCGAGATCGCGGTGAACGCTTCTTAACCATTCCATATGCCCTATTTCTTTTGCAAGCGTAAGTGCATCGAGATAATTCCTTTCCGCCTCGCCATATTTTTTCTGCCGGCTCATTAAATTTCCAAAGGATAATAAAGAAGTTGCAATTCCCGCTTTATGGTTTATTGCTTTTCTGAGCTGCAGCGCCTTTGATAAATAGTGATCTGCTTCTTTAAATTGATCGCGCTCAACGTAAATTATTCCAATGTTATGATAAATACCCGCAAGCATAATGCCTTTTGTTATGCCGGCTTCTTCGTATATTTCAATAGCTGCAAAATAATTTTCAAGGGCGCGATCATATTCTTTCTGATCATAAAACACTGTCGCCTTATTACACATTACGTTTGCGCCGCCTTTTAGATCTTTGATCTCTTTTCTGATCGCAAGACCTTTCTCAAAATATTCCAGAGCTTTTTGCGGATCCTTCATGTTGCGATAGATCTCGCCGATATTGCTTAACGAGCTTG
>CBIHPU010000383.1:0-4406 GCA_966211935.1 uncultured bacterium
CAGTAATGTGAGATGCGTGAATGGGCTCTATACTTGCAGCGCCATATAATTTTGGAGGCAAAACACTGGTGTAATTTAGAATCCTGAAAGGTTCCAGTCCCTGCACCATAATATCGGTTTCTCCTTCTGCGCTGGTTTTAAGTACACGGGTAATTTTAACGGTTACTCCGTATTCTGACATTTTAGTTTTACCGCTGATATTTTTAGTATTCTTCATGTAAGTCACGCCGAAATGCGCGCCGTTCTCAAGGCAATCTTTCAAAAGTTCTTTGTAGCGTGTTTCAAAAACATGCAAAAGTTTTGTTTCTCCCGGAAGAATTACCATATTCAACGGAAACATCGGCAGGGTGATGAGTTTGGGTTGCATGATGTTTTTTCTAACAATTATTTTACCAAAAAGTAACCGTTTATTGTCTCGTCAAAATTAAATTTGAGAACTTAAAAGTCAAGAAAAAAATGCTTTACAAAACAAAAAGCGGACGCTCTCTATATTATGAAACACATTTGGGTAACAGCGGCGCCCCAAACATTGTGTTCCTGAATGGGTTAAGTCAAAGTACCATTGCCTGGGCATTAACAAATCCGCATTTTAAAGGATATAATATTGTAAATCTTGATTTTATATTCCAGGGAAAATCTGATAAAAGCGGGGAGTGGCAGGATTTTAACGCCCACGCCGAAGATGTTGCGGGCGTACTTAAGGAATTAAAGATTGAAAAAGCAATAATTGCCGGACTTTCTTATGGCAGCTTGGTGGGACAGCATTTTGCAATTAATTACCCGGTTTTAACAGAAAAGTTGATTTTGATGAGCACTTTTGCCCACAAAACTCCCTATTACAATGCCATTGAAATGTCGTGGTGGCGCGCGCTTGAGGTCGGCGGCTATTCTTTGTTGTTGGATGTAATGTTGCCTACCGTGCTGAGTGAAAATTATTTTAAGAATCCCCTTATTCCTATTGAGCTGATGAAGCAGGCGAGGCAGGAGGCTAATGAAGACGCTGCGGCTTTATTGAAGCTGATGCGCGCAACAAAAGAGCGACAGGATTTCAGAGGTGAGTTGAAAAAAATAAATGCGCCAACGCTCATTATTCACGGAGAAAAGGATCTGCTTTTTCCGGTTCATATGGCCGAAGAGGTTTGGAAAAATATCAGTGGCTCACAATTGAAAATAATTGAAGGCGCAGGACACACCTTAAATTTAGAGGCTGTTCCGCAGATGAGTTCGATTATAAAGAGTTTTGTGGGGGCATAAAAGGCGCGATAATTTTTTTCTATAATGCAGCACACAATTCCCAAAATATTCTCCTCTTTCAAAAATCTCATTGCCGCGCAAAGCACACGCCACGGTGGAATAAGTCCTGCTCCTTTCAGCTCACTTAACATGGGATTTTCTGCAGGCGATGAAGAGGCGAACGTTTTAAAAAACCGTCAACTGTTTTTTTCTTCTCTGGGAATTGATCTTCAAAATGTCGCATGGTCCGGGCAGGTACATGGTAGGGAAATTTTAGTTGCTGAACGCGGCGGAAAAAATTCCGGGTATGACGCGCTCATCACCAATAAGAAAAATGTTTTTGTAGCAGTGGGTATTGCTGATTGTTGTCCGGTATTAATTTATGATTCAAAAAATCAGGTGGTGGCTGCCATTCATGCAGGATGGAGAGGAACGGTGCAGAATATTATTGGACACACACTGGAAAAAATGAAAAACGAATTCGGAACCCAGGGAAAAGATTGTTTCGCGTATATCGGAACATGTATTTCTGAATGTTCTTTTGAAGTGGGTGAGGAAGTTGCTAAGGAATTCAGCAATGACTTTACGCGTTACGACAAAGACCGAAAAAAATATTGTGTGGATCTGAAGCGTGCCAATAAACAGCAGTTAACAAAATTTGGAGTTCCTGAAGATCAAATAGAAATATCTTCGTTTTGCACGGTAACTGACAATGAAAATTATTTTTCTTACAGAAAAGAAGGTGCAAAATCCGGGAGAATGATTGCCGTCATTGGAGTGAAAAGTTGAGCGAAATTCATTGGTATTTATTAATTTTAATGCAAAGATATTTTATGAAAAACTTATTTTTTTCTTTTTTGATTTTAGTGTTTGTTGCTTCGTGCAACCAGGTTCCTGAAGGAGCGGTGACATCAACTTTCAAAGTGTGGGGCAATTGCGGCATGTGCAAAAAGACAATTGAAAAATCTTTGAAACTCGAAGGTTTGTACAGCGCCGACTGGAACAAAGACAGTAAAATGATGGAAGTGATCTTCGACCCGAAAAAATTGAATCTGGAGAAGATCAATGAGACGATTGCCTCTGTTGGTTATGACACAGAAACAGTGAGAGGTGATGACAGCGCTTATGCGAATCTTCATGAGTGCTGCCAGTACGAAAGAAAACCATAAATCAAAAAACAGATTGATGTTTGACCATTGATTTGTATTGCACGTCGCAACATCGTTTACGACCATTTTATTGTCGCAAGCATCTAATAAATGTATACGTATTTTCCCTTATTGAAATGGTTGACAATTGTGGTTGACATTAACATATAAATTTTCTATTTTCATTGAATAAATTTTAATTCATTTATATGATTTGATCTTTACCACCAACACCTCCGTATAACAAGCGCCGAAAAATGATTGTCAGAGAAAAATGGCGATCAGGAGCTAAACTCACCAACAGAAGAAACTCACCGGCATATGCGGTACGGGGGTGTGGCCAAATTGAAAAGCCTCTTCAAAAACTGAAGAGGCTTATTTTTTTCGGGAAAAATTTCATTCCCATTTTATTTTTATTTCGATACTATTATTGTCGTAGTTCAGCCAGTAAGTTTCATTTTTTAAATCGGCACAGTCGATTACCTTTCCTGATCCCTTCTTCAGCAAGTTGCCGCTTACATCATACATCTCGTAAAGCGTACTATCGGAGAATTCAATTTGTTTTTCGCTTTGATTCAATCGTGGTTTTTCAAATTTTTTATTTGAAATGTTCAATTGAACGGCTGGCGAAACTCTTGGATAACCGTGGGCGCCTATTTGCCTCACCCGAAAGTGATTGGTACCCGAATGCAAAGCGACCTTATAAAAATAAGTACAGGTATCCGGTATACCTTGTCCCTCGACTTCTCCAATCCTCATCCACTTATTCCACCTGAATTGTTCAACCATGAACATCAGTTTGGACTGTTCATTCTTCGTGCTCCAGCGAAACAATCCGTTTGTATCCACCCCTATATCTATAATTTCAAAAGTACTTCGCGGTGAACTGTTATCCACCAGTACTTTTGGTTTGCAGTTCCCGTTGTGAACAATAATGACTTCAACTTTTTCTCCCTCTTTCAGCCCGAGTTTTTTTAAATCAATCTCGTAAGCATCAGCATTCCTGAAACTTATTTCATTCCCGTTGACCACTACCCTCTTCGTACAGAAAAGTGTATCGGAGATTCTCGGATTCTGAACATAAACATTCTTTCCGTTATAAGTTCCCTCCAGGATCATTTTTACCTCTGGTGGGGTCTGACTTGTCTGCGCTAATGTAACTGAATACAGGAATAAGAAAAGTATTATTGTTTTGACAGACATAATGCTAATCTAACAAATCAGGAAGAGGAAAAAAAGATAATTTTGAAAAATGCAAAACAAGAACTGGTCGGAGGCCATGAAGCCTCTTTTAAAAAAATACCGAAAGCAACCTCATCCGCTTAAATACGATAATCTATACCAGTTATTGGTTGCAGTTGTTTTATCGGCGCAGACAACAGATAATCTTGTCAATACCATTACACCCGAACTTTTTGAAGAGTATCCGGATATGAAGTCACTTTCCAAAACGGATCCGGAGAGTTTGTATTCTTACATTTCAAAGTCACGTGGATTCAGAAAAAAAGCTGAATGGCTGGTAGCGATAGCAAAAGAAGTGAAGGATGATAAAAATATTCCAACCACAATGGAAGCGCTTGTGACATTGCCGGGAATAGGAAGAAAATCTGCAAATGTAATAATGCGCGGCGCGGGCGTTAAAGCCGAAGGAGTGATTGTGGATCTTCACGTAGTAAGAGTTGCTCCGCGCATCGGAATTGCGAAAGGAGAGGATCCGAAAAAAATTGAACAACAGATAATGGAAGTGATCCCGCAAAAAGACTGGGGCGAGATCGGAATGGCCATTTCATTTTTAGGTCGGGAGATCTGCAGGCCCAAAAATCCTTTGCACGCTGAATGCCCCGTGAAAGAGAGTTGTGAGTACTTTAAAAAAGTGGCGAAGAAGAAGAAAAAATGAGTTTATTTCGGTTTGAAATCATAGCAAATTCTTTTCCGAGTGCAGAGCCAGTTTGGTTTTTACAGAGAAGAAGTTCCCTCCTTCGTCGGGAAAGGATAGCACAGAAAAAAAATTTAAAAAATTCTTTA
>CBIHPU010000384.1:0-4389 GCA_966211935.1 uncultured bacterium
ATCCCTGCGCGTCCTTATAACTGCGTATGTTTTTATCATTCCTGATCACTCGGATTTCATTCCTGTACCATCTTTTGGAATCTCCTATATAATCATATGATCCATAAAAATGTTCATAGCCAAACAACAAACCCTGCACTTCTTTGTTGTCCTTCCATTTTTCCATTGCGCCCCGAACTTCATCCCGGTATTTTTCGTGAAGAACTTCATCTCCCTGAATATAAAAAGCCCAATCATATTCATTCGGTATTGCATCGAATGCCTTATTTGTTTCAATTGATAAAACTTTCCCGCCTTCACGTAAGTTATCATCCCAAACTGTTTCGATTATTTTGATTTTTCCGGGGGCGATGCTTTTGATATAATTCAAAGTATCATCTTCTGATTTCCCAACCGCAACATAAAAAGTTTCGCATAGCGGTAAAACTGAAAGTATTGCTTCCTTTATTGGATAATCATATTTCAGAACATTTCTTGCTATGCTAAAACCCGCGACCTTCATTTAATTTGGCTGTTAGGCTTAAACCCCAGTGTAATTCTGCGGAGTTATTTTTTTTAATTCTTCTTTCACTTTATCGTTTACTTTCAGCCTGTCTATAAACTCCTGG
Organism: uncultured bacterium; assembly: GCA_966211935.1. Lineage (GTDB taxonomy): Bacteria > Bacteroidota > Bacteroidia > B-17B0 > Aurantibacillaceae > AM-1111. Next base: position 609 of record CBIHPU010000384.1, read on the forward strand.
ATTTCTTTCCTGGTGATCTGCGTATTGGTCCTGGTAAGATCCTTTAAAGCTTCATAAGGTTTTGGATAGCCTTCGCGCCTCAATATTGTCTGAATTGCTTCAGCAACAACCGCCCAGTTGTCTTCAAGGTCTGCATTCAATGCGTTTTCATTCAGGATCAATTTTTCCATTCCTTTAAGCAATGATTTATATGCAATCAATGAATGTGAAAGAGGAACACCAATATTTCTTAAGACAGTCGAATCTGTGAGATCACGTTGCAAACGGGACACAGGTAATTTCGCAGATAAATGTTCGAACACCGCATTTGCCACACCAAGATTCCCTTCTGAATTTTCAAAATCAATTGGGTTCACTTTATGTGGCATTGCAGAGGAACCGATTTCTCCTTCCTTCAGCTTTTGCTTAAAATACTCCATGGAGACATAGGTCCAGATGTCACGATCAAGATCAATTAAAATTGTATTGATTCGTTTAACCAGGTCGAAGAAGGAAGCAAGATTATCGTAATGTTCTATCTGTGTAGAAAACTGATTACGTTCATCAAGCTTTAAAACATCTTTCACAAAAGTATCGCCGAATTTCTTCCAGTCTTTTTCCGGATAAGCAACATGATGCGCGTTGAAGTTTCCTGTTGCGCCGCCGAATTTCGCCGAGAAAACCGGTTTGTTATGTTGCAGCTGTTTTTCTATTCGCTCAGCGAAAACCATTATCTCTTTTCCTAATCGGGTAGGCGAGGCAGGCTGACCGTGAGTACGCGCCAGCATTGGAACATCTTTCCATTGCTCACCCATTCTTTTCAGTTCAGTAAGAATTTTGTTGATGACCGGAAGAATTTCTTTTTCCCATGCGCGTTTCAGCAACAGGGGAGTAGCAGTGTTGTTAATGTCCTGTGATGTAAGGCCGAAGTGAACGAACTCAAGATATTTTTCCAATCCTATCTGTTTCATTCTCTCTTTCAGAAAATATTCAACAGCCTTAACGTCGTGGTTCGTGATTTTTTCTTTTTCCTTTATCTCTATTGCATCATCCACTGAGAAATTTGAATAGATAAGGCGCAATGAAACTGTGACCCTTTTGTCATAATCCGCAAATTGCGGAAGTCCCGTTTCTGCCAGCAGGATAAAATATTCCACTTCCACCTCAATACGATGTTTTATCAATGCATACTCGGAAAAGTACGCGCGTAAAGTTTCCACCTGTTTGGTATAGCGTCCGTCTACAGGAGAAATATTTAAAATGCTGTGATTGCTCATAGAATTTGGAGAAAAGGCAAAAATACTGGTTTTCATTCGAATTAAGGACTTTAAACAGTCTATTGTTGGGTCTGGTTGAAAAATAATGTACGACGCGGAGATATGATTCTTGGATCGCGGTCGTATTGTCAAGAGTCGTCTCCAATGTAAATTTGATTGAAAGAATCATTGCCGAACCGACGGGTCTGGAGCCGACTGTTCTTATTATTGAAAAAATTTAATTTTCAAAGAGGAGTTAATAAAAAGCCGTTTTTTTAGAGATAAGAAATAATGGACGAGCCGACGGGTCTAGAACCGACTGTTCTTGTTATTGAAAAAAATTAAAATTAAAAGAGGTGTTAATAAAAAACCGTTTTAGAGATAAGTAAAAATGGACGAACTGACTGGTCTGGAACCGACTGTTCTTATTATTCAATTTTTTTTAATAGTAATGGAAGTTGATAAAAATATTAATGTGTCGAAGGAATGAAATGTTTTCAGAAAGTATTTTGTTATGCTTATTTTATTTCTTCTATAAGCGTAATAAATCCTCAGCTACGACTGATTTGCACCGTGGGTTGGGAAGAAAGTGGTTCTCATTATTTCGTCTGGAAAAACTGAGTAGTATACAATAATTACCATAATCAGAATAAGCCGGATCTTTTTCTGTAATTTTATTACCCACTTACTCAAGAAAACAGTTAATGAAGAATTTTTATTTGTATCGATCTACCTCTTTGAAAATAGTTTTTCTGCTTTTTATGTTTGCTTTATGTGTAAACGTAAATGCTAAGCAGCTTGATTCACTTTGGAACGTTTACAACAATGAAAATCTTGCCGATACCAGTAGATTAAGGGCGATTCATGCTATTGCCTGGAAATTTTCTGCTGATAATCCGGATAGCGCCATAATTCTTGCTGGAAAAGAACTTGAACTTGCAAAGCTTAAAAAACAGAAACAGTATGAAGCAACTGCGCATAATACCATGGGCGTTGCTTATTCAAATAAAGGCCAATTCGAAAATTCGCTGAGCCATTACAACAGCGCATTTGAAATATGGAAGCAACTGGATAAAAAACCTAAGATTGCAAATGCTTTATATAACATTGGCATTACATATAGAAAAATGGGCAACTATCCCGAAGCGTTAAAGCATTACCTGCAGGCGCTTGAAATCCACGAACGTACCGGGAACAAAAAAGGAATGGGAATGTGTTATAATACTATTGCTATTATATATGACACGCATGCTGAATATGATAAGTCTCTCGAATATCATAATAAAGCGCTATTAATTGAAGAAGAGATGGGCGACAAGGAAGGAATATCCATTACATACAACGGAATGGGCCAGGTTTATGCGCATAGTGATAAATATGATCTTGCAATTAAGTACTATGAAAAGGCGATCGATCTTTATTTGAAGTTGCAAAGCAAAAAAGGTTTGGGGAACACATACAATAATATTGGAATTGTTTATGCTCATATTGGTCAGCTTCAGAAAGCCCTCGACTATCACCTGAAAAGTTTAAACATCAGATTGGAAACCGCTAATGTCCCAGGTCAGGCTTCCTGCTACCACAACATTGCGGTGGCTTACAACGAACTTAAAAAATATAAAGAATCCGTTCAGGCATCTGAAAAAGGTTTGGCATTAAGCAAAGAAATAGGTGACCTTGAAAGTATGAGACTCGCACATGAAAACCTGGCGAATGTTTATGGAAAGATGGGGAATTATAAAATGGCATATGAGAATCATATTCAATTCAAAAAATTGCACGACAGTATTTTTAATATTGAGAACAGCAGGCAGCTTGGAGATCTTAAGACCGATTTTGAAGTTGAAAAAAAGGAGGTGGAAATGAAAGCAATGGCTCGTGCGGAGAATGAAAAGATTAAGGCAGTTAATGCATTGGAAAAGAAACAGCAGACGACTGTTATTTGGTTTTTAGTTGCAGGTTTTATTTTAATTGCTGCTGCGTTGACACTTGTAATTAATCGCTTCAGAATCACCAGGCAACAGAAAAAAATTATTGAGGAGCAAAAAATGAAAGTTGATCAGGCGTTTGATCAGCTGAATGAAAAGAACCAGGAAGTTCTGGATTCAATTTATTATGCGAGAAGAATTCAAAGGGCGCTTATTACAAGTGAAAAATATATCGGGAGAAAACTGAAAGAGATGAAAAGGGAGAATATAAATCTTAATCCTTAATCACTACCTCAGTCGCTCCAAAGCCATATTTTTTGTACGAAGCGTCATAAACACGAAGTTCTGGATACGCTTTCAGAATATTTCTTATTTCCGCCTTTAATCTTCCGTTTCCTACTCCGTGAATAAAAATGATTTTCCGGAAGTTGTTTGTGATCCCCTCATCCAGCTCTTTTTGAAATCGACGAATTTGCAAATTCAACATTTCTCCCGCGGTCATGCCTTGCATGTTATCAACCAACTCTTCTATATGCAAGTCTACTTCCTTTTCTGTTTTTTCAAGGAACAATTTATGCGGTTTGCTTTTTTTTGCCGGCTCCTGTTTCAATTCCTTAT
>CBIHPU010000385.1:0-4384 GCA_966211935.1 uncultured bacterium
ATTTACTTTTTAACATCGAATGAGATCGTAGGCCCGGTCACATGATGGACAAGTTTTCGCTGATGCGGAACAAATTCTATTGCTCGAACAAAAGTGTCACGCGGAATTTCATATGGAAATTTCACAATTAAAAATTGATCCTGTCCGTTACCGGGCAGTCTTACCGGTTCCTGCATTCGCACAACCAAATCAGGCTTTCCAAAAAAAGAACCGGTAAAAAAATCAGGTGGTGAAGGAACTTTTGTACTGTCTCCCAAAGGCATTTTGTTTTCTATCCACTTTTTAATTACTACTATTTCCGAATCATTCATCACGCGCTCGCCAATAAAATGAGTGTAGGAAGGATCAGCGGGCCAGGGTGGCATAAAATGCGTGGTTACAGAAAATTTTATTTTATTCGCGTTACGTACAACGTCATTGTAGGAAAGCAGATTAAACGGGCCGGCTTCACCGGGTCGATGACAAGGCGTACAGTTTTTGTAGATCAGCGGTGCAATATGCTCTGCATAATTTATCTGAGTGTTTACTGTCTTGTCATTCACATTATCACTGCATGAAAATAGTCCCGCTAGAAGTGGAAGAAAAAAGAAATAATATGTTTTATAAGAAAACATCATTTAATAAACTCTACCGGATACTTAATTAGAATTTCATTTACACTGCTCTGACAACGCGCCGCCATTTTACTTTTTCTCTTTATTTCTTTGTCATGAAATAATTTTCTTGTTAGCCGCACCTGTCCTCCATAGAATTTGCCGAGCCAGGGTGTAGCAAACAAAAGTGCGTTCAAATATAGTTCTTCCGTTACCAGCAAATAGACTCCAGCTCCAATCCCTGCAAACAGAATCAACGAAACAGCCCCCTTTAAAACGTGGCCCAGCATCATACTTCCAGCGCCTGGAATTAAATAAGAAGAAAAAACAAAAAAAGCTTTTCCTTTTTTTTTCCATGAGGCTACTTCATTTAAACATAAAAGTTTTGTTACGGAAGAATCATTTCGCACTGCACAAGTAATAAAGGAAGCAACTCTTCCCGTATCGTTACCATTATAAATCAAAGCTCCAAAAACAGCATCGGAAACAGTTGTGTCTTTTTTAAGTAAAAGAAATTGAGAGAAGTAACTGGCTGCAGAATTGAAATCATGATTAAGATGTGAAAGCAGAGCAGCATTCCAAAAAAAATTCTGTTTTACATTTTTATCATTTATCAGATAAGGAGATATCCGTTTGGCTGCGGCCAATGCTTCTTCACTGGTTTCACCGCTTAAAACGTAGAGTTCAACTTTTTTCAGTAACAATTCATTTCTTTCAGCTTCATTAACGCATAAAAAAACCTGACGCTCAAGTTCGAGCAGTTTTACGCCAAGAGAATCCTGTTGCGCGTTAACGCGAAGGATACAAAGCGCCGCCGCCAGTAAACTCAAAATAATCCGCCGCATCATTTATATACTGTTGTCGTTTTTCTTTTTTAACCCGATCCACTTCCTTATAACTTCCATATATGTTGGCCAGATAAAAAACTCCGGAATAAGCAAGGTTTACAATGGTGTATGGATGTTTCCATCCAAGACGGGTAACGGCTTCAACTCCGGTTGCCACAAAAAAAGTGTGCAGCAAAAAAGTATTCATGAAAGAAAGTCTTCGTCCCGCATACACTTTTCCGAGTCCCGGCACTACGGCGGAAAGTAATCCTGCCACAAATGGTTTTTTATTGTAATATTTTTTATACGTCAGAAAATTCTTTCTTAATGCGGCGGGCAATAAACCGGTATCCGCGCTGTCAGGATAAGACGCTGAATTAAATGTGTTGCGGATCAAAGCCAATGTTGCGGAAGAATTGTTTTTAATAAAATCATTCGAAAAAAAATGAGCTGCAAGGTCCATCGGCTGTCTCACTATAAAGGTTGCGGCGAAATGCAAAGCGTTTGTGTCGTTTGTAAATAAATTTTGTGCTGAAGGAAATGCCGACAGAAATTCATTCGGTTTTTGATACTGAATGTAAAATTTTGAAAGTAAAAAATTTAAAGAGTCAGAGATTGGGAATGAATTCAGATATGTCCTGTGCTCCCGTTCCAGTTTGTTAACCGAAAGATGCCTGGCGAAAGAAAAACTGATTTGTCCAATTGAAAAAGTTGCAGACAACAATAATAAACAAAGCAGCTGCTTCCTCATTCTTATTCGGATGGATTATTAATAATTTTTCCATCATGATCAATCCTGCAACGTTCATAATCTCCATCAATGCCAGGAAAACAATTCGTCAATTGATCTACACCCATCAATAAACCTCTTAATAATCCTTTTTGCTCCATGCTGAATTTGGCGTAATTGCTGCAGCTAAGGTGGTAGTTGCAGTTAGCCTGAATCTGTTCAGAGAGAAGGCGCTGATAAACAAACATCAAAGAGCCGGCTACGTAAGTGAGTGGATTAACTTTTGCAATTATACTTTTCCCTTTTAAAGAGAGAAACTTCCTTTTCTCCACTTCAGGCGCTTTATAATTCTCAAATGCTTTATTCACTAATTGAGTCCGCGTTTTATCTGTTTGCGAAAACACAAAAATTCCCGAATTCAGAAAAAGAAAAAAGATAATAAAACGCATTAGGCGAATTTAAGAAAATGATGGCAAAACAATGGAATATAAGTTCTGTAAATATTAAAACATGATGCCAATGACAAGCACGTCATCAACCTGCTCAAGTTCTCCTTTCCACTCCTGGAAAACAGAAGAAATTTTCGCCTTTTGAATTTCCGCCGGAAATTGGGAATGTTCAATCAGTATTCCTTTAATCGTTTCGATGAAAATTTCTTGCCTTTCGCACCGCCAAACTGATCCGCAAAGCCGTCCGAAAAAAGATAAAGCATGTCGCCCTTCTGAAATTCAAATTCGTGCGTAACAAACTTTTGGCGATTAATGTGTTTGCCAACCGGCTGTTTGGTTGCTTTGATCTCAATTAAATTTTTGTCGCGAACTATCCAGATCCCATTGTTTGCGCCGGCAAATTGCAACTTATTCTTATTAATGGAACAAAGAGAAATATCCATTCCATCCTTAACACTATCTGAACCCTGTTCAAATTCGTTAAACGAAGTAAAAGTTTCAATAACAAGGTCGCAGGTTTTATCCAATATCTCACCCGGCACTGTTTTCTCAAATTCATTCACCACCCTGTTCAGGGCGTTATTGCAAACAACGCTCACCATTGCGCCCGGCACTCCATGACCGGTGCAATCGCAAGCTGCAATTAAAATTGTTTCATCGTGAACGGTCATCCAGTAAAAATCGCCCGCTACAATGTCTCTTGGTTTATACAGTACAAAACTCTGAGGTAGCCAGGTGCTGATCATTTTTTCCGACGGTAAAATAGCAGTCTGGATCCTTTTCGCGTAACGTATGCTTTCCTGGATCTCTTCAAGCAACGCTTTTAGCTCTACGTTTTTCAACCGGAAGATTTCTTTCTCCTGCTCCATCATTTCAACTTTGTGCCGGTTGTTTATCTGCTCTACCCTTCTCATCGTTTCCTGGTTGTGCACCTCTTCTTTCTGTTTGTGAAATTCTTTAAAATGCTCCAGGGCTTTTACCGTGTTGTTTGCCTTCTCATATAAACGAGACAGAATTTCATGTGCCTCATATTCCTTGATGAGCACTTTGAATTTCCGCGATTCTTCCACGGCTTTTTCTCCATGCTCAATTGCCCTGTCAATATTTCCCATCTCAAAATACAATTCAGCCAACTGAATATAATTTGTAATGGCAGGATTGAGGTAATTGTATTTTAAACGGACCTGAAGACTCTTCTCAGTATTCTCCAGCGCAGCCTGTAAATTCTTCCTTATAAAATAATAATGCGCTATGTCGGAGTAGATCTTTGATTCGAGTAAAGGATTATTTACATCTTTAATGGAAAGAAGCGCGCGCAAATATGCATCTATTGACTTATCATATTCTTTCAACTGTAACCACACGTTCCCTAAACCAGTGAGCAACCTTCCTTCCAGATCGGGACTGGCGTTTTTATATTCCATTCCCTGAGTAAAATACTCGATAGCCTTTTCGTAATTTTTTAACTGAACACTCAACTCCGCAGACTGGTAGTACGCAATTGTTTTAAAATACGCGCAGCAATCATCATCACTTATTTTCGGCGCAAGCTGAACAGCTGTTTTTAATTTATCCTGAGCTATGTCCAATTGACCAATTGAACGATGACAAATTGATAACAAAGTTTTTGACGCTAACTCTCCGCCATTGTCTGTTAACTCTGTAAAAAGTTTTTCTGATTCATGCAAACATTCCAAAGCGGAATAAAAGTCTGCAATGAACACGCGATACATTCCTTCAAGTAAAAAAGTTCTTGATTGTGACAATAGCGATTGAAACGGAAGC
>CBIHPU010000386.1:0-4380 GCA_966211935.1 uncultured bacterium
TATCCTAAAACCTCTTTTATTTATTTTTCCAGTCTACTAAAGACGGGAATATTCGTGGCGGCTGGAATATGTGCATAATGTTGATGTTGTAATAGAGAATACTGGAAAAAGGTCGGGCTGTGCAAAATGGAAGATATAATCAGGGAGGGGAGTTGAAAATATTTTAATCAACCTACTAGTTCCTATGGCCTTTTACTATTAAAAACGAGTTTAACCTTTCATAAACTTCTAACCACGATTTGCCGTAGGTACCGTAACTTGCTGTATTATCTCTGTGGCGGTAGCAAACTCCCTTTTTATCCGGTTTATCCACAGTAATTTCTAATTCTCCATAACCGCTGGCTGGATGTTCAATGATCTCTGGAATTCCCAGTAAAAATTCACGTTTTGTCATCGTTTGTTACTTTCTGTTTACTTTTTTGTGTGTTAGCCTTTTGTGCGACAGCAAATTCCTTATCCCTTCGCAATGGCTTGTACAATCTTTATTTCCCAAATGTTCGTATTTATTTTGCTTAGTAAGAAAATGCTGCGAAAGCTTATTTAGCATTGTGGATTTGCCACTTCCATTTTCACCAATTAATATGCTTAGGTCCTCTGGAAAATGGTCAAGATTTAATAGCTCTGGCGGCGTTGAATTGAGTAACAATAACATAGTAAATTAACTCTTATAAGTTTACATTTCTTGTGTCTTTGTGAAATGGAGTAACATTATAACGCATATTTTGTCAGTCATTTAAACGTTCTCAAAAAACTTTACAGCATACTGGCAGTATTCGACTATTTTCTCCCTATCAGTATCAAACTCCTTTCTCTTACCCAAATAGTTCTGGCAAGTCGGAGTTATTTCCTTGCCAGCAGCTAATTCCTGGTACGATATGCATTTAATGTGTTTCTTTGATACTACGACAATAAGAGCGTTCTGATATGGATAATCACCTTTTTTATCCAGGTCTTTTAGTTGAAAGCATTCGCTTGCCCTAAATTTTACCTCAATAAAATGAGCTCGACCATCCTTGTATACCACTAAATCAGGCATCCGTTTTATCTCCATTGCAACTTCATCTTTCACACCTTTCAATAGGTCCATAATACCCGGAATTGTATTTTCCATACCGTATTTAAAAACCTGAAAGCCTAAGCTCAAAAAAAGCTCTTCAACTAACGTTTCGGCAATTCTGCCTTTGATGAGATTGTAAACCCATGAATTATCCTTAACGTCCTTTTTAGTGGCCCTAACCGACGGAGCATTATCATCTTTGTCTTGATAGCATGAATAACAAAGTCCGCCATTAAACTTCGTGTACTCTCCGCACTGTATACATTCGGCCATTTGCGTTATTATTTGTTTTCTGATGATTCATCATCGTTGTTAAACAATTTGTATTGACGTTTATCTGCTTCCTTTTTTTGTCTATAACTTTTACCTTCTGGTGTCTCAATAGGTTTATCATTTTCGAAATATGAATTTACCCTTAGTACTTCATACTTGGTTACCTGCACGAGTCCTTCAATGTCGATGCGCTTATGAATCATAAGTTGACAGTTAATCGACGTCCCGTTTTTAAACTGAATCTTCCCAGTCTGGACGAGGGTTTTAAATTCGTTGGAACGCATTGCAAAGTGAATAACGTTCCCCTGGTAAACACCCATCCATTTAAAGTTTCCCTTTTTTAGAACTGGTGAAATGATTTCGATGACCGCCTCCGAAATTTCATCTGGTTCGAGTTCATCACTGACAAGGATAAATTCTTTGAATGCTTCACGCTTGATAACCTTTTCCTCAATGGTTACCTTCTCATTATTCTGGGATATTATTGCAAACTGGCTTACCTTGGAATATCCTTCTAGATAGCTGTAAAAATTAGACTTTTTCTTTTTTACTAAAACATTGGTATTGATCTCGTCTTCATTATTATGTAACTCCTGTTTTAATTTTTCTATTTCGAGCTTGATTTTTTCCTTTTCTAAATCCTGCAGTTCTGTATCCTCGAAAATCTTGTCAATCACTTTTTCTATGCTTTTCGTAAGAGGGGTGGTTAATATCACAGTCAACAAGGCGACAATTATCGCAGTGGTTATTGTCCCTTTTTTATTCTCTTCCTTTGAAACAACCTTAAACCACCTCCTTAATCCGCCTTCACCAAAGGGTTCTGTTTCGACAATTACATCAGCACTTAGCCTGATTGCTATTTCACGTAATAAACCGAGGAATTCATGCTCACATTTGTTTTGTACAAAAGCATCCATCAAATGTGAATTATCATTGAGCGAGTAGTGTAGTTCAATGCGATTCGCTTTCGAAATATGCCTAACCGTGGTGTTCATTTAATTGTAATTATACCACAGGGTCAATTTTGCCATCAACATCAAAATCTTCCAACGTAATTTCCGAGTGCAGTCGCTTATTTTGAAGGATGCTTAATATTGTGTCCAACGTCTCCTCAGTAAAAACAATTTGACCATTTTCAAATTGAATGTTCCAATTCTTATAATCGCTCACTTCTCTCATCCGTTGTAGGAATTGAGGATTGCGAAAGTGTCCTAAGTTTCTTATGGTTGCAATTTTCCGAAGATACCTTTGGTTATTGCCAACCCTTGTGGTCAGGATTTGAATATTTACAAATAAATTTAGTTGAGTAACTTCTTGATATACTTCATCAGCTGCCGCAATCATACCTTCCCTAAAATTCAGTCCTTGCTCAAATTCCCTTTTTGAAAGGATAAATAATGTCTCATCAAAATAAAACAGGTCGAGTGAGTTGGCGATGCTAAATACATTTTCGTCTTCAAGGTCCTCAAAGCGATTTTCCCTATAAAGCAAGGGAATGAAACCCCTGTTCTTTTTCATTTTCCAATTTTCAATAACAGTTTTAAATCCGACAACCTGAATCCCTTGCCTGTTCCGCAAGATTATAAGATATGCCTTAGTTCCATTTACTAAATCATTAACATCCTCTATTATATCTTCTTCCGGACTAAGGTCACTCAACTGCTCGAAAATCCTATAAAAGTCGGTTTGACTATAGTCAATTGACCGGACTTGGTCTTCCTCTGGCTCCGGGCAATCAAATGAATAACTCTCAACAGTATTTGAATTTTCAATTTTATTTAAAACTATGTTCCTTAGACGAACTTCCAATCGCTCATCAATGGGCACATATTTGACCCTATATTGTGATACCCTATTAACTTTATATTCTTTAATAACCGCTAATGAAACATCGGCTCTGCGAAGATTCAAGCCTTTTAGGTTTCGTAATATTGTTCTATGCGACATTTTATTCTTCTGTTTTTTGTTCAACCATTATGTACAAAAATCGTGTTAAGCTTCGTATGTAATACCGTTCGCCCTCGTGCAATTCGAACTTGCTGAGAATAATAGTTGAATACGTTTTTCCATCACGTTTATAATCTAAATCATAAAGTCCATAACCCACCAGAGCCAGAAGTGGATTAATGAAAACTGATTTGCTCGTAACAGTTAGTATAAGGAGCATCAGAAGAAAAATAGAAATTGCAATCACATCATCTGGTTTTGAGAGATCAATACCAAAGAAAGAAATCATGTAGGGAATAGTGTAATTAATCAAATCTACTGATCGATTTTTAACCGTAACTATTTCAGCGACCAAATTTCCCCTCTTCATTCTTCCAATCGTTACGAATAGGAGTATTATACTAAGGACACTTAAGCCCAATAAAACATATATCGGAATCGGATGTTGAAGTTGGTGGGTTAACTTAAAATCAAAATCTTTTATAGCCAAAATTAAAAACAGCGGAGAATACGCACTAATGAAAAGTAATATGGCAGTAAAAAATCTGGGCTTCATATTTTATTCTCAATTTTCATTTGTTCAACGGCCACTTTATCCAGCTCCAACTCCCCCTTAAAAGCCTTCTGACTTAACGCACCATATAAATCCTCCAACTCTTGCAAACTGCTTTTATATTGGTCTTTGAGTGCCTCGATTTTTAATACAATTTTTGAAAATTGGGTTTGAAGGGTCAATGGGGGAAGTTGAATAACAAATGCTCTTATCTGACTTAGCAACAAATTTGTCATTGCAGAGCCTGTAGAAGTTCTATTAAAAATCCTTCTGTTGTATTCCAAATATGATTTCAAATAATTTGGTGTGATGTGCTTCTCGTTAACCGTAATAATCGAAATGCTTTTCTGAAATGTTGTTCTGTCTGCTTTGTCTTTGTCAGTTACTATTCCTATTTTTCCAATTGAAGCACCAGTATTACCAAGTAAAATATCATTCAGCTTCAGAGAAGTTCGCTTATGAACTTCTAAAAATTGTTTCTCATTGATTTCTCTTACATCAGTGTATTTTAATTTCCCATCAATCAAATCTTTTGCTGAAAGAAAGTAAT
>CBIHPU010000387.1:0-4380 GCA_966211935.1 uncultured bacterium
ATTGAAGATTCTTTGTGATATAAATAAAAAACGCTCCTGTTGAGGGAGCGTTTTTTATTTAACAAAGCACAAGACCCTACATAATCGGCAGGTAAATGTCTACTGTAGTTCCTTTGTCCGGCACGCCTGATGCCGTGATAATGCCGCCGTGATTCTCCACGATTTTACGACAGATAGCAAGGCCTATTCCTGTGCCCATTGATTCCTGATCATGCAATTTTTCAAAGATCTCAAAAATACGTTCATTAAATCGTGGCTCAAAACCAATTCCGTTATCAATTACTTTGATATGGCAATATTTGAGTTTCATGTCAACTTTCAGATTTTCCAGTTTTATTCCTTTCACCAATCTGCTTCTGATTGTGATTTCCGGCGCAACACCTGGCTTTGCAAATTGAATTGAGTTAATGATCAGGTCCTTGAACAACTGTCTGCCCTGTACTGGTTTGATATTTAACGTACATAAAGATTTGTAAATTATAACAGCTCCTGATTCTTTAAGTTCTTCTCCAATCATTTTTTTCACGTCTTCAATAATTGTACTTAGTTTTACCCGCTCTGTCTTATATAAACCATGATTTATATTCATGTATTCAATAAGGTCGCGGATTAACTGCTGAATTTTTCCCGCCGAATCAAGCAAGCGGGTAAAAAATAGTTTTCCCTCTTTTGAAAGATTAGATTGTTCCTTTTCCAGGATGTAGGATGTGATGAGTTGCAGATTGCGAAGTGGCTCCTGCAGATCGTGGCTTGATATATATGCATAAGTGGTAAGGTCCCGGTTCAATTGTTCTACCTCCAGGGTTCTCCCTTTCAGTTTAGCCTGGCTTCGCTTGGTTTCAGCTATAGCGAGTTTAAGTTTTCTTTTTGTTTCTTTTTGTTGCTCGATATTTTTTTCCAGTTCTGTTTTTTCTTCTTTTCGCTTGCGCGCAATTTTTCTTTTATTTCGTTCAAGAAATTCGTTTATTTTCTGGAGCTGCCTGTTTTGCAGCATCAGATCATTCATTATGGCTTTTAATTTCGTCTTGCCGGCTACTGTTGTCAACGCGTTCCTGGAATGATCTCGTTTTAAACGTTTTGGTTTTCCCGCAATCGCTTTTGATTTTTTAGTTGTGTTATTCATGTGCAGCCTTTATAACAAATTTATTTTTTTTCTGATCAGCGTATTTATGTTCTTTAATCAGCAACAGGCTTTTGTTTATTACTTCTTTTAATTCATTCAGGTCCGCAGGCTTTGCAATGTAAAAGTCTGCTCCCGCTTTTAGTGTTTCTTCAATTGCCGATTCCTGCACTGTTGTTGTAAAAATGATAATTCTTATTTCCCTGAACTTCTCTGATTTTTTTAACGTCGATAATGCTTCCATTCCATTCATTCGGGGCATGTTCAGATCCAGAAAAATTGCGTCAGGGAGACTTTTTGCATTGTTTAGATATTCTAGCAGCTCCTCACCATCATTTGTTACTGTTAGAGTTGTCACTATTGAAGTTTTTTTTAATGCTTCCTTAAAAAAGAACTGATCATCCTCACTATCATCACACAAAACAATACGCAACGCCATCGGATAGTTATTTAGTAATTTTCACTTTTTGAGATTGGTAGATCTGAAAAGTGAGAGCTCAATATCTTTTGTGTCTGTTGTTCAGCACCACCATACTTCCATCCGCGTGCAATTCGAGTATTGAAACGTAACCCGGAATAGTATCAACCGATAATAGATTTATTTTTTTCTGAAGCGCATCCAGGTTAAGACTTATTAATGTAATATGGGGTAAGATATTATCCATCGACTCATTGGTTACCATATTTTTGTTTCCCTCGGAAGAAACATAGAATACTTCAACATTTTTGTGAAAACGTAGCGTTATTTCCATCTCTGTCTGTTTTATACTTATTGTACAATTTTACTTTAATTGAATTCTCTTCGTTATGATGTGAGGCAGACAACTGAATGATATCGGAGAAATTGCCGTCAAATGAGTCTCCTTAGCTCCTTTCACACGCTTTATCATCGTAATTTCTTTTTTCAGATTCTATCTTTCTAATTGAAAAATGCGGACAAATGTTTCTATCTAAACTGAACATAATTGCGTTAGTCTTTTTATCCTCGGGAATTTTTTTTTCCTGCAAAGAAAAGGAGCCTGAAAAAGTAGTTCATCAAACATCTTCCAAGGGATTTCAACCAACCTTAACCAACTCACGCGCGCCCGTATGGAGATCAGCGATAAGAGATTTTGGATTTGTTGAAGCTGCAAAAATTGTTACGCCAGGTGTTGTACACATTAAAACTTCTTACAGTGTTGATGAGAGAAATATTTTTGAAAGGCTGGGCCAGAATATTCCTTTAAAAGGTTCAGGTTCCGGCGTTACGATAAGTCCAGATGGCTACATTGCTACTAACAATCACGTAATAGTTGATGCTTCTTCAATAGAAGTTGTGTTTCCGGATAAACGTCACTTCACTGCAAAACTTATTGGAAGTGATCCTAACACCGATCTCGCTTTGCTGAAAGTTGACGCGACCGATCTTCCATATGTTCCTTTTGGAAATTCTGATGAAGCGCAGATAGGGGAGTGGGTGCTTGCTGTTGGTTATCCTTATTCACTTAACACAACTGTAACAGCCGGAATCATAAGCGCAAAAGGAAGAAGCATTGGTATTATTGCAAGCTCCAATACTTCGCGGGATGTAAGAGGTTATGCGAATTCAGCTGTGGAATCGTTCATACAGACTGACGCCGCAATAAACGCGGGCAACAGTGGCGGCGCGTTGGTAAATACAAATGGAGAACTGATCGGAATCAACACAGCCATCGCGTCTATAACCGGAAGTTATGCAGGTTATGCGTTTGCGGTTCCAATAAATCTTGCGAAAAAAGTTCTTGAAGACCTGAAAGATTTCGGAACTGTGAAGCGTGGAATGTTAGGTATCTCATTTCCCGCGCCAATTGTTGAAGATGAATACCTGAAACAAATGGGCGTTAATCCTGGTTCTGTTAAAGGCGTTTATATAACAAGTATACAAAGAAACAGCGCAGCTGACGAAGCAGGATTGAAGCAAGGAGACATCATTCAATACGTGGATAGTTTTGAAATTCCTTCTTCCGCTGAATTTTCAGAGCGTATCGCAAGATTGCGTCCCGGTGATAAAGTCAAGATAGGCTATTTACGTAAAGGAAAACTGAATACTACTGTTGCAACCTTAAAAGGGGAAGAAACAAAAGAGTCAATTGCCGGAGAGTCGGAATCACTAAAAGATATTCAGAATAAGCTGGGAGCGAAATTTTCAAACATTCCAAGAGAAATAAAAAAGCTATATGATGTGAAAGAAGGCGTGCTTGTTACCGAAGTTATGCCCGGAGGTTTTTTTGATGATGTTGGGATTCCTGAAGGAACAATCATTGTCTCAATAAATGGTCACGTTGTTTCAGACCCGCAAGATGTTACAAAAGTGCTTTCTAAAATGCGCAGCTCGCAGTTACAGATACTCGGAATAACACCAGACGGATCAAGAGTTGCCTTTAATATTTCTTTAGGTACTTAATATTTGTTCCAGGAGGATTGTTTTGTCATGTAATCTCCGTAGGATTTTAGATTAAAAAATCAGTTGGAGAATTTTCGTTTCAATATCACTCATTCATGCTGCTGTCCTTCATCATTAGACAAGGTGCCTGTGCCGGGGTATTTTTGCCTTATACAAAAAAATACAGGCCCCTTATGAAACTGTTGTCCATAATATTCGCCGGGTTAATAGTCGCACTGGTTTTCTTAGGGACTTTTTTTCTGATTTTACTTTTTTACATTTTTTTTGAAACTAAAGTCGCGAACGTTTCTATTCAGAGATCTGCACCGGCGTTAATTCAGGCAAGGGAAATTTTTTTTCAGGAAAGAAAGTCTTCAGAAAAACATAGCGTGGCGCTAATGGAAACTACAACTGCCAATTCATTACAAATTGTCAGTAAAATCGAATTATAATTTTTCACTTATCAAAACTTGAGTTATGAGAATGGATACTTTATTTAATGTGGGGATTGAGAAGAAAATCCGGGATCTGTATCACAAAAGTGCACAGAGGAAATTTTATGGAAATAAGGAATTTCATAAACGTGAAGAGCTCTTGTTGAAAGGCATTTATGATAACAGGGAAAATGATTTTGGGATACTGGAAGATTATGCTGTTCACGGTGACGATCAGGCTCAGGCTCCATCAACGGCGGACTGGAAGAGGCAGGTAATTGATGAGCCCTGGTATAAGTGAATAAATGACAAACTTTTTACCACTGGTCACAATGAGACTGTGAATCATGGGATAAAACTTCAAGCATCTAACGTTGTTTCACGCGGAGTCATGAAGCAGAAATCACAAGGCAGATTTCGCTTCA
>CBIHPU010000388.1:0-4356 GCA_966211935.1 uncultured bacterium
ATAAAAAAGAAAAAGAGGAGATTCCGGAACACACAGTTTTACTAAGTGATTGGAGCGATGAGAATCCCCGCCAGATAGAACGCTCATTACATAACGCCACAGATTGGTACGGTATCAGGAAACGCGCTACGCAGAACTATGCAGCGGCGATAAAAGAAGGTTACCTGAAAACAAAATCCGTTAACGAATGGAAACGCATGCACGCAATGGATGTAAGCGATGTTTATTACGAGCGCTTCTTTGTGAATGGAAACACTGACGAAAATCTGAAAGAATTGACGCCAGGAGAAAAATTAAGATTGAGAGTCATCAATGGCAGTTCATCAACTTACTTCTGGCTAACATATGGTGTCGGAAAGATCACCGTGATCGCTTCCGACGGAGAAGATCTGCAGCCTGTTGAGGTTGACCGATTAATAGTAGGTGTTTCAGAAACCTATGATGTGTTGGTTGAGGTGCCGAAAGATGGAATTGCCCGGGAGTTCGTAGCTACCTCGGAAGATCGTATAGGACATACTTCCATTTGGATAGGCGAAGGAATAAAGCAGCTGGAGAATCCCTTAAAAACACTTAAATACTTTGAGGGAATGAAGATGATGAATAACATGATGACACCCGCCGGGAACATGAAAGATATGGGAATGAACATGAGCTTACAGCAAATGGACATGAACGCTGTGATGTATCCCGAAGTTGCAGATAAGTCAACCAACACCGGCGATAATGAACACGGGCACCATAACATGCGCAGCGCTCACATTGTAACGCTCAATTACGCAATGCTGAAGGCAAAGAATAAAACTACTTTACCCGCTGCGCCGGTGAAAACTTTTCATTTTGAACTTACAGGAAACATGAACCGCTATATCTGGACCCTAAATGATAAAACGGTATCAGAGGAAGAAAAGATCTTAATAAAACAGGGAGAGATCACACGGATTGTATTGACCAATAATTCAATGATGCGCCACCCGATGCACTTACATGGCCATTATTTCAGAGTGCTGAATGGGCAAGGCGATTATTCTCCGCTGAAAAATGTACTTGACATAATGCCAATGGAAACTGATACTATAGAGTTCTATAATTCTGAATCTGGTGATTGGTTCTTTCATTGTCATATCCTGTACCACATGATGAGCGGGATGGGAAGGATATTTACATATGAAAACTCTCCTCCTAATGCACAGATACCGGATCCGGAAAAAGCCCTGAACAAAGTGTACAAAGATGACCGGCGCTTTTACTCATCAGCGGAAATTTCATTGGAAAGTAATGGCAGCGATGGAGAAGTATTATTCGCAAACACACGCTGGTTGGCACAAACCGAATGGCGATTGGGATTGAATGATGTAAAGGGATATGAATCTGAAAGTCATATCGGGCGCTACCTCGACAAAAAACAATTTCTGGTTGCATACACCGGTTGGGATTACAGGTACAGGAGTACAGTGCATAACGAAAAGAACATTTTTGGTCAGATTAATACCAGTAATGTTCGAGGCGTTATTTGTTTCGGTCTGCAATACACTTTACCCTGGTTCCTTGTTGCCGATATACGTGTTGATAATACCGGAAACCTTCGGTTTTCTCTGACTCGCGACGACATCCCGCTAACGGCAAGACTGCGTGCATGGGGAACTGTAAACAGCGATCTTGAATACAGTACCGGCCTACGGTACATACTTACAAAATACATTTCTCTGTCTGGTCATTACGACAGTGATATGGGCACTGGCGGGGGGTTAACTATTACCTATTAAGCTGCCAAAACTTATATAAATCCCTCCCATAATTCTATAAAGCATTAGGAAACCGGTGTAATAGTTTTGTATCATAAAATCGAATTATGGATACAAGTACGTTCTACACTGTAAAAGGAATGGTTTGCAACCGCTGCATTAGTCAGCTGCAGAACGCCCTCGAACAACATGACCTTAAAGTAAGCGAAGTTGCTCTTGGAAAAGTCAGGCTAAGTGTAAGAGCTGAAAATTTTGATGAAAGCGCATTCTCAACTATTGTTACTTCGCTTGGTTTTTCTTTAGGCGTTAACAGGAATAACAAGATTGTTGAGCAGGTGAAAACAGTGGTGAGAAACTATTTTAATGAATTGAACCCACTGGAAACGAAGAGACGTTTCTCCGATTTAATCAGCGACGAGCTCAACATGAGTTACGATAATATCGGTTCAATTTTTACGGCTCACGAAACGACCACAATCGAAAACTATATCATTGAGTATCGTTTAGGTATTGTAAAAGCTTTGCTTAACGAAACTGATCTTTCCCTGACAGAAATCGCTTACAGAACTGGCTTTAGCAGCATACATCATCTGTCCAAACAATTTAAAGACCTTACGGGTGTGTCGCCAAGCGATTATAAAAGTTACAGATCCCAAAAATCTAATAAATAACTAAAGTCATAAATATTAAAACATCGATTGCAGAATAAATTTCTTTTGAACGGGATTTGATACGACGTTTTAATACCACCATAAATTCAATAAGAAAAGAGAGCCCGCAAGGCTCTTTTTAATTTACCAAAAACCATATAAACTGTTCCGGTAATACTATAAATAAAACGCGGACAAGCAGAAGTAGTTTTGCTTCAGACAAAAAAAACAAAACTATGGAAGCAACAATTAAACACGCTGTTCCTTACGCTAAGCGATGGGCAGCTTTAGCGGTGATCTGCACCGCACAATTCATGGTAATTATGGACACCTCAATAATTGGTGTTGCATTACCTGCAATTCAAAAAGATCTTGGATATTCCTCTTCCGGCCTCCAGTGGATATTCAACGCGTACGTCATTTTATTAGGAGGTCTTCTGTTACTCGGTGGTAAGCTATCAGACATGTTTGGTCCACGTAAAATATTTATGTGGGGCTTCGGCATCTTGTCTGCTGCTTCTTTACTTGCAGGCCTGGCGTGGTCTGAAACCTCCATGAACATCGGTCGCGCATTACAAGGTGCAGGCTCAGCATTAATTGCCCCGGCAGCGCTTACTTTATTAATGATCACGTTTACCGATCCGAAGGAATTAGGAAAGGCCTTTGGTTTTTGGGGAGCTTCAGCAGCAGCCGGTGGTTCAGCTGGGGTATTTTTAGGCGGTGTATTAACCGAGTGGCTATCGTGGAACTGGGTGTTCCTTATCAATATCCCTTTAGGAATTATTGTGCTACTGGCAAGCAGGCCCTTTTTGTTGAGAGGAATGAAGCACAAAAGCAAGCTTGATACTTTAGGCACGCTGATCGCAACGGTTTCTCTGGTGATTCTGGTATATGCAATTGTGTCGCCTGATCAAACGCTAATGGCTAAAATTCTTTCTATTGCGGTTTCAATTTTATTACTGATTATTTTTATTATACGTCAGAAGCGTTCCAAAAACCCTCTTCTGCCTCTTTCTATTTTTAAAGCGCCAAACCTTAGTGCCGGAAATATTGTGATGATGTTAATGGCTGGTTCATGGATTCCTCTTTGGTTCTATTTGAATTTGTATTTACAGCAAGTGCTGCATCTGTCAGCATTCAATAGTGGTTTAGCATTATTACCAATGACAGTTGTGATCATGATCCTTATGGTTGGCTTCACTGGAAAAATCGTTGCTAAGTTTGGCTTCAAAGCGACCTTAGTAGCCGGACTAATTGCTTTAACTGCTTCGCTGATTGCGTTTACGCAAGTTGATGCTAATGGTTCATTCTTAGTTCATGTTCTTCCTGCGTCAATTCTCGGTGCTATCGGAATGTCGTTAGCATATATTCCGGGAACTATTGCATCCATGTCAGGCGCAAAGCCGGAAGAAACAGGACTGGCATCAGGTATTTCAAATACAAGTTACCAGGTGGGTTCCGCTATTGGATTGGCTATTATCGTTGCAATCGCAACATCATTTCTCGGCCAAGGGACAAGCCCGGAAGAAATAACTTCAAGCATTCGTGTAGCTTTCGGAGCAGCAGGATCGATCGCGGCTGTATCAACAATTCTTGCAATCATTTTCGTTAAACAACCGAAATAATAATTTAAATATCCATTTAAACCCCGGGCGTTTTACCTGGGGTTTTTTTGAAAAAATCTATTGTCGTTTTAAATAGAACCTCCTAACCTACCCAATCCACTGTCACCCATAAAATAAAAAACCCCGTATATTATTCATATACAGGGTTTATTTATTTGATGTTTGAGGTCCCGAGCGGATTCGAACCGCTGTAGCAGCTTTTGCAGAGCTGAGCCTAGCCACTCGGCCATCCGACCTTGTGCGGCAAATTTAGCAAAAAAAACATTCTGCCAACGACCGCTACATATTTATTTAGCGCCATCATATGCCCAGCGGATGTAGGTGGCTCCCCATGTGAAG
>CBIHPU010000389.1:0-4352 GCA_966211935.1 uncultured bacterium
ATCAGAAACGGGCATTTTGAAAAAGCAATTACAGAGATATTGCAGCAGGGCGCCAGAACGCTTTCCGTTGCCCGCGTTAATGCCTGGCTTACGGACAAACATTTCAATTCTATTCACTGTATAGGAAGTTATATTGCTGAATCAAATTCGTCAGTGCATGAGGCTAGTTTAAAGCGTGAAGATTTTCCTGCATATTTTAATTTACTGCAGACAGAAGAAGCGATAGTTATTCATGACACTTTCCGCGATTTAAAAGTTCGTGAACTAATTGAACCATACATTAAACCATATGGAATTACCAGCATGATGGATATTCCTATCCGCAGCGAAGGTAAAATGTGCGGTGTAATTTGTTTTGAACATACCGGAGTAAAACGCACCTGGGATATTCATGAACAGAAATTTGGTTTGTTTATTGCTCAGTTAATCGGAATGGCGCTTGAAACACAGAAGAAGCAAAATTCAAATGCAGAGTTGCAGACCTTGTTGAAAGAATTAAACCACAGAACAAAAAATAATCTGAACATCGCTATCAGTCTGCTTAAACTGCAGGCGGAGAATGCTACGGATAAATTTCATACCGAACTTTTTGAAGAATGTCAGAACCGTTTGTATTCGCTGGCATCACTTCATCATCACTTGTATCAAACCGCGTCTTTCACTAAAGTTGAACTAGGCGGATACCTCGAAAAGATCGCACGTTACGTTGAGGACTCATTTAATTTCCGGAAAAATATTGAACTGAAGTTCTGCGCGGAACCTATTACCGTAAATATTACTACCGCTGTTTCTCTGGGTTTGATAGCAAACGAATTGCTTACCAACGCTTTCAAACACGCCTTTTTACCTAAAGAAAAAGGACAGATCAATATCAGACTTGGAACAGAAGGCTTAAAGGCTTTTATTGTTATATGCGATAATGGAAAAGGTTTTAAGAAAGAAGATTTTGAGCGCGAGACTCTCGGCGCCTTATTGATCAGATCGCTTTCAGACCAAAGTGATGCAAAGATCTCCTGGGAAAATAAAAATGGTACCGAGGTAAAAGTTGAATTCAGTCTGTAATTCATTTTTCTTCTGATCCTTTATTAAATCTCTTTGTTATTTTTGATCTTATTTTTCTTATGAAACTCAAGCGGGTAGTTTTTTTTTCACTCATTTCATTTGCAATTTTAATGGTGCTGGTCTGGTTTGTACCTGTTGCATTTTCTGCCTGCAAAACAGATAGCCGTTGGTGCTCATTTGCATATTGGATCACGGAAAGCGCCGGTAAATACGGTACAGTTTTAATAATTGTGGTTACCGGAATTTTTTACTCCGTTAGATTTGAAACCTGGAAGCAGAGAGGATTCAATTTTCTGAAAGCGACAGTAGCGTTATTTATTTTTCTTGGAACTTTCGCGTGGTTCAACGAACACATTACCAAAAAAGCGACGCGTGTTCCGAGGCCAAGTCATTCGTTTATTTTTGAGCAGGCGCGCCCAAACATTGCCGTAGATTCAATGTATTTTATGGAAGAAGAAAAGCGCCACGAATTGTTGAAGGAACTAATTGATACAAACAAAGAAAAATTTATTTCGTTTGATAAAAAGGTTATTGAACATTGGATAGAAGAAGCAGGATATTCATTTCCGTCAGGACATTCTTTCAACGCGTTTCTACTCGCAAATATTATGGCGTTCAGCCTGTTCAATTCACGTCGGAAATTCGCGCGGAATATCTGGTTTTTGCCTCTGATGTGGGCGCCCGTTGTTGCGATAAGTCGCGTTGCAATCGGCGCGCATTCCGCATTGGATGTTTCGTTTGGAGCCGGAATGGGGATCCTTATTTCAACGCTTTTCCTTTATTTCGATAACGCACGAAAACTGATCATTCATAAAAAGCAGGTCAGTTGATGACTGCTTTTATTTGGCCGGAGGAAAATTCAAGCGCGGGAAAAGGAATTTTAATAATGTTCACTACACGAAAAACTTTTTTAAGCAGACGTGACCTGGTTTTTATTCTTGTAAGATCCGCGTCAAGCGATAAATAATATTGCCTCTTCCTCGTAAAATTTCTTGTGCTTCCATCAGCTTCCACTATCACAATATTTTCATGTCCGCCCGTCATTCCGTCTGCGCCAACGCCAAACGCAACATTCAACCACTTCGGAAACTTAGTTTCTTTTTTTATGAACGAAGATAAATTGCAGCTCAGCCAATACGTTTGTCCATTGTAATCTTTGATGATCTGTTCCGCAAATGTTTTTCCCAGAACATTTGGCCTGTATTTCGCATATGGTCCCGGATAAAATGAAAATTTCAATTGAAAACGTTGTTCCTTCCACGCCAGCTCCTGGGCAATGCACAACAGAGTTCCGGAAGTATTGGCTGCCATATCGCCCCAGCTGAATCCCCATCCATCGCTAAATCCATCAAACATTTCAATGGTGGTCATGTAAAATGATCCAATCATTCCACCCAGCCATATCGCGTTTTTTTCCTTCACTCCGGCGTATCGCAATGTTTGAATTCCGGCCCAACCTAACTGGTATGTTGTATACGCGTGACCAAATTTGTCCATCTGTAGCCATTCGCTGTTGTCATTAAAAAAATGGAAATTTTTTGTCTGGTAACCTTTATACCACAATTCGTTTAGCATGATTACCGATCCGGTATATGCAACGCCCGCTGAAGATGCAAGGATGATCTTTCTCTTCCGGAAAATTTTCGCTGAATCTTCCTGAGCATGCAGGACTGAAAAGAGAATAAAAAAAGAAAATATGGTGAATGTTGATCTCACGTGTCGATTCTCCCTCTAAGTTAGCTATAAAATCAGTTTTGGACGGATTAACAAATCAAAATAAACTTTGTTATAATGGTATCAGCCCTCAAACAAGCCGTATCTTTGCACCCATGAATTTACTATCGGTTGAAAATCTTTCTAAAAGTTACGGTACAAAAAAGTTATTCGAAAAGATAAGTTTTGGTATTAGTTCCGGCGACAAGGTGGCGCTTATTGCCAGGAACGGCGCTGGAAAATCTACGCTCATCAATATTATAAGAGGCGCTGAAATTCCGGATGAAGGAAACGTTGTACTCAGAAAAAATCTGAACATCGCTTTTCTGGAACAGGATCCGGCATTTGATAATGAGAAAACTGTAATTGAAACAGTGCTCGAATCCAAAAATAAAATTTCAGACACAATTGAAGCTTATCACAAAATACTTGAACGCGCAAATACTGATCATTCTTCAGAAACGCTGACCAAACTGGATGATCTGACCAATAAAATGACGGAACTGAACGCGTGGGATTATGAGAACAGGTTAAAAGAAATTCTTTCGCGGCTTAGCATTACTAATATTGACCAGAAGATAAAAGAATTAAGCGGGGGACAAAAGAAGAGAGTCGCGCTTGCCCGTGTTCTTATAAATGAGCCTGAGCTTTTGATAATGGACGAGCCGACGAACCATCTTGACGTGGAGATGATAGAATGGCTGGAGAATTATCTGCATAACCGGGATATGAGCATTTTGCTAGTAACGCACGACCGTTATTTTCTTGATGAAGTTTGCAATAAAATTATTGAGATCGATAATCACACGCTTTATAATTATAACGGTGATTTCAAATATTACCTCGAGAAAAAGGGCGAGCGCGAAATGGCCTCCGCGGCGGAACTTGACAAAGCGAAAAATCTTTACAGACGCGAACTTGAGTGGGTGAGAAAGAGTCCGCGCGCGAGAGGAACTAAACAAAAAGCGCGTACAGATGCTTTTTATAAGATAGAAGATAAGGTAAAACAGAAAAAGCAGGATCAGAGTATCAGTCTTGATGTAAAAGTTTCAAGGCTGGGAGGGAAGATAATTGAGCTGATGAATGTGAGCAAGCGTTACGGAGAAAAAGTGATCCTGAATAAATTCAATTACACTTTTAAAAAAGGTGAAAAGATTGGAATTGTAGGTAAGAACGGAACCGGTAAAACAACTTTTCTGAATGTATTGCTTGGCGATGAGAAAGCGGACAGCGGCAAAATCTCCACCGGGGAAACTGTGGTATTCGGATATTATTCTCAGAGCGGAATGATATTGAAAGAAGACAAACGCGTTCTGGAGCTGGTGAAAGATATTGCAGAATTTATTCCGTTGGCAAACGGAACAAAATTATCTGCGTCGCAGTTGTTGCAACGGTTCAACTTTCCGCCGTAGGTTCAATTTGGATTTGTAAGTAAATTAAGCGGAGGAGAGAAGAGGCGCTTGTATCTTATGACCATATTGATAAGGAACCCAAACATTTTAATTCTGGACGAGCCTACCAATGATAATGATATTTCAACGCAGCAAACGCTGGAAGATTTTTTATTGGATTAAAGT
>CBIHPU010000390.1:0-4349 GCA_966211935.1 uncultured bacterium
AAGCACGGCCCAGGATGGAGGAAACGGAATGTATGTTGATGCAAACGCGAACGCGTACAGTACCGGCTGGTTCCGGTCAACAGGAAATTTTCCGCCATACACATTAGTTGCGCCTGGTTCCAATCCTTTTCCGTTCCTTGCAAAATATGATTCATCAGGAACCTGTCAATGGGTTTTATCTCCTTCGGGAGGAATAAATCCTGATTACGGTGTTTCAGTAAGCGGAGACAATGCCGGCAATATTTATTACACGGGAAATTACTCGCTGAACATCACATTCGGAGGAACAACATTGACCAGTACAGGCGGTGATGATATTTTCATTGTGAAATATAATTCATTTGGTACTCAGCAGTGGGCAAAATCGGCGGGCGGATCAAATGGAAATGAAAAGCCAACTGAATTGCAATGTGACGGAAATGGCAATTGCTATTTAACCGGTAGTTTTTTTGGTACCGCTTCGTTTGACGCAAATACAGTTTCTGCAAACAACAACTATGAAGATGGATTTGTTGCTAAGTACGACGCAAACGGAAATAACGTGTGGGTTAGAGACAACGATGGTTGCTGGATCGATATTTTTGAAGGTGTGACGCTGGATACCAGTGGTAACGTTTATGTCATTGGAAGTTTTGATGAGCAGCTCTTTGCAGGAAACACTAATTACATGCACTCAACCAATGAAAACGATATGGTTGTAATGAAATATTCCACTTCAGGAAACTATTTGTGGTCTCAGAATTTTGATGGAGGTGACGAAGCTGTAAATGGAAGAGATATTGATTACAATCCTGCAACAAATAAAATTTTTGTAGCGGGTGATTTTAAAAACAAGGGATATTTCGGGAATGATACTCTTACAACAGCCGGCTCGACAGAACTTTTTGTCGGAGAAATAAACGACCTGGATTATTGTACAATGAACGCGAACCTGGTTGTAACATCGCCAGCGTGCAACACGAGCAATGGCAGCCTGGCTGTAAATATTATTGGCGGTAATGCTCCATTCAGTTATAAATGGAGTAACGGGTCTACTGCGAGCACTATAACAAATCTTCCGGCGGGAAGTTATTCGGTTACTGTTACAGATGTGAACGGTTGTTTCAAAAACTTGTCTTCGCTTATTGGTTTTTCTATAAACGCTACAAGTACAAGTCCACTCTGTAACTCCGGAACAAATGGTACTGGAAATGTAACACTGGCAGGAGGACAATCGCCATTTACTTATCAATGGTCAAATGGTGAAACTACACAAAATGCAGTTTCTCTTTCGTCTGGAACACATGTTGTAACCGTAACTGACAACAGCGGATGCGTGCTGACCGGTACCGTCACAAATATTAATCCTCCGGCAATTACTTCATACATTACCAATACAAAAGACTCCGCTTACGTATTCGTTACTTCCGGAGCCAGTTATCCCTACACTTATCAGTGGTCAAACGGAAGCACAAATTATTATACCACTGCATTAACTTATGATACCTATTATTCAGTTACAATCACAGATGCTAACGGATGTATCAGAAATGATTCTGTAATGGTTCCGAAACCGGCAGATTGGTTATGGGTGAAGGATTACAGTTTTCCGGGAACTACCGGCAATTTATATTTTTCAAAACCGGTTTTTGATTCTAACGGTGATCTGTATGTAGGTGCAAATTATACAGGAACTGTTACTATCGGAACTAATACATTCACAAGTACTGGACTTACGGATATTTTGTTATTGAAATTCACTCCTTCCGGAACGTTGCTTTGGGCGGTCTCAGCAATTACCGGAACAGGTCAGAATATCTGCACTTCAATTACACGAGACACTTCCGGTAACATTTACATCAGTGGATATTTTACAAACACAATGACACTTGGAGGCACGTTAACACTTACTAATTACGGTGCAAGTACAGAAGACGCGTTTCTTGCACGCTTTAATTCTACCGGAACGTCGTGTGCGTGGGCTATCAAGGCTGGTGGAACGAGCGGTGAAAGAGCAAATGATGTAATTGCAAACGCAGGTGGAGTTTATATTACCGGATCTTATGCAAGTAATCCGAGCGTGTTTGGACCGTATAGTATTGCAAGTTCTGGCGCATCTGATGCTTATGTAGCGAAATATGATGTTAATGGTAATTGTGTCTGGGTTAAAAAAGCAGGCGGTACCACAACTGATGAGGGAAAAAGTATTGCGCTTGACGCAACCGGGAACATTTATGTTGGTGGTGCTTTCACAGGAACCTGCAGTTTTACAACAGCAACGTACACTACTGCGCCAATCAATGCTGCAGATCCTTTTCTGGCTAAATATAACAGCGCCGGGACAGAGCAGTGGGTTAGAAGAGGAATGTCATCTTACTCTGATAATGTTTTTGATCTGGCTGTTGATGCTTCGGGAAATGCATTGCTGGCCGGCTCATACGAATATGATTTCGCAACTTTCGGCAGTATTAACTTTGATCTGGTTGATAAGAAAGAAGGATTTATAGTGAAATATTCTCCTTCAGGTAACGAGATCTGGGGTAAAGCGCTTAACGGGGACGAACACCAGGAAGTGAGAAGTATTGCAACCGATAGCGATAATAATATCTACGTAATTGGATTTATGTATGGAAAAACGAATTTCACAACTACGTATGCATTAAATCTCGTGAATGTAACGTCAGTAAATCCCGACTTTTACATTGCGAAACTGGATTCTTCTTCTGCTTTGCAATGGGCAACTGTAGTTGGCTCACCATACGCGGATTATGGCAATAACATCGCTGTTCATAATGACCAGATATATGCAACTGGATCTTTTCGCGGAACAAATGTTTTGTTCAACCCGTTGCTTTTGAGTTCTGCATCAACAACAATTTCAGACGCATTTGTTGGCAAGCTCTCGGATTTGCCTTTGCTAAATGCTTCAGTAGTTTATACTAATGTTACCTGCAACGGCGCAAATGATGGAACAGCAAGTGTTACACCCGGCGGAGGATTACCACCTTATTCTTACAACTGGAATCCGGGAGCCTTGACAACTGCATCTGTCACCGGACTAACTCCCGGTAATTATACTGTAACAGTTACTGATGGACAGGGAAGCACTGTTCAGTCTACTGTAACTATTACGCAACCCGCTCCGGTTCCTGCAAATGCCGGCGCCAATGTTTCTTATTGTGCAGGTGGCTCGGTTACGTTGTCAGCAAGTGGTGGTATAAGCTATGAATGGTCTCCTTCTTCCGGTTTAAGTGATACTACAATTTCAAATCCTGTTGCGTCGCCGTTAGCTACAACTGTGTATACCGTAACTGTTACTGATAATGCAGGCTGCTTTAATACCGATAACGTGATGGTTACAGTAAACAATTTACCGACTGTGAATTATTCGCAGGCACCGGATACAGTTTGCAGTGGTGATCCATCTTTTTCATTGACAGGAGGAACTCCTGCCGGCGGTACATACAGTGGCACAGGCATCACCGCTAATACATTTAATCCTTCGTCCGCAGGAGTTGGAACTTATTTAATTGTTTACGCTTATACAGATGTTAACACTTGCAGTAATAGCGATACGTCATCCATCACGGTGAAACCTTCACCTGCAGTAAACTATTCGCAGACGCCAAACATATTTTGCGCGGATGCTTCATCATTTAGTTTATCACCGGGAACACCTTCAGGAGGAACTTACAGTGGAACCGGAGTAATTGGAAATACGTTTGATCCGTCTGTTTCCGGATCAGGAACTTTTCAGGTTGTGTATTCATATACGGATACCAATGCATGCAGCACAAACGCTATTTCTTCAATTATTATAAATGCGTTACCGGTAGTAAATTATATTCAGACTCCATCTGTTTTTTGTGATGACGCTGGTGTACAAACATTATCGTCTGCCTCACCGGCTGGTGGAACTTACAACGGAACCGGCGTGAGTGGTAATACATTTGATCCCGCTGTTTCCGGAGCCGGAACATTCACTATTGTTTATTCATACACTGATGGGAATTTATGCAGTAACAGCGATAGCGCGCAAGTTACGGTTAACGTTTGCACAGGGATAAGTGAAGCGGGTGATGAAAATGCATTTGCAGTGTGGCCTAATCCTTCAGAAAATATTCTGAATGTAAGTTTGAAATCTGGCAGATTAATATCAGGTGGACGGACAACACTTAAATTATTCAACCCAATGGGCGAACTTGTAATTTTGAAAAATTTGCAAGCAGAAAATTCCGTTATAGATCTGACAGATCTAAGCAGTGGTGTTTATTATTTAATGATTAAAACCGATGCTGAAGAATTCTGGGGTAAAGTGATAAAACAATAATTCATTAAAGTTCTGCTTTTACCTGCAGAAAATATTATTT
>CBIHPU010000391.1:0-4338 GCA_966211935.1 uncultured bacterium
AGCTCGGTAATAAAAACAGAATCAGCACGCATTTTATTCTTGCTGTAATAGAATTGTCCCGTTTCACCCGGATTGTAAGAAGGTTTGTTTACATAACCACCTTCAGGTAATGCAACAGTATCGGGGATCATATGAATCCATGGTGGTACTGGAGGTTTCAGGAAAGAATGTTCCATTTCCTCAATTGAAATCTTGAAAGAGAAATAGAGGTTAAAATGATCAAACCCCTTGGTTCGGTTACCGGTAAACATCACATCGCTGCCAATAGTAAATCCGCGGTAGCGTGCGGCAAGACCAACAGTTGGCTCCCGCCATTTGTAAAGTGAAAGTGGAAGCGCAAGCATGAATTTTTTATGTTCAATTCTTGGCGTAATGCTGAACATTCCGTTGGTTGGAACTCTTGCGCCTCTGAAAATTGGTAACGGGATTTTTCCTGTTGTATTAATGTAAATGAGTTTGCTTATATGATAGTCTGCCTGAAAAGATAAAGCGGTTGGCAGATGCATTGAAAATTTTTCTTCTGTTTCTGAGCTCGCGTCTATTTCATCCACCATATTTCCCATTGATGCTATCAGCAACGAAACCGGATCGCCATATCCACCCTGGTTATTTAAAACAGACGTATCAAGTTCTACATCCAGATCACTGATCAAAAATGACGTTGAAGTTCCTTTATTGAATTTCACTTTTCCTATATCTGTCAACGAAATACCTGCGCTGAAAATGTAGTTGGTGAAAAGCTTTTCGTTTTCATTTCTTGCTTTGCTGAACCATGCGCCTTTTTGAAAACGGACATATTTTACGCCAAGGTCCGCAGCCACACCCCATCCTTTAGAACCAGTGCCTTTCAAACCACCATACTGATCTATGTGGTAATGAATTGAATCCAGAATCTGTAAGTCATAAGTGTTGTCCGATCCAACATAAAATCCCCTTGCTTCATGCAATGCTTTTAAATTTATTCCAAAATAAAGTCTTTCATTCTCATAGTATTTCGCAACTCTTGAAAGATTGATTCCGGTTTCTCTCCAGAGCAGATAAGCTGCTTCATGTTTTTTCATTGAAAAAGTTTCACCTGCAAAAGAGGGATCAAAGCTGCTCCTGAATTTCGACGCGAGTTCATTTGGGAAATTTCTTATTCCGGCATGAAAACGAAAGTTTGAATATGCTCCAATGGTAAAATTTTCCAGCCTCACCGCAAGAGAAGGAAGTTTGTACATTGCTTTTGCTTCCGCAGAACCATACCTGAACGGTGAAAGCGAGAAACGCGGATCATCGAAAGGCTGATTAGGTAAATCAATATTCAGTATACGATTATTAAGAAACAGATCCGCGGTAGCGAGATTTAAATCTAACTGAAAAGGTGTGTGCGCTGTATTGGCGGGATTGATCATGGCATTTCCGATCCCCGAGTAATTTTCAGAGATCAAACCCAATCTTTCCTGTGCGCAAACAGAGCCGAACAGAATGGACAAAAGCAGCAACGTATAGAAATGTTTCCTGGATATCATATTCTAATGCCTAACGCTGCCGTTGCTACCACTCTTCCTTTGAAGTTTATAATTACGTTGTAACCAACGTTCAGATCATAGAAGAAATATTTGTTGAGAGCGCGCTGGGTACCCATTTTCAAGGTTGGACCGGTTATAATTCCTGGAGGCAACGGATCAGGATCTGGCTCTTCTGTGTCCCAGGGACCATAATTCCACCCAACTCCATAATCTGCTTCAAAATAATCGGCGCTGAAGCAGCTGGTCTTTTTTTGCGATCGCGTCCATCGTTTTATAATGCGTTCTTCCAGATTGTAATAGTAACGAAGACCAACATTGCCTTGAACACCGCCTCTGTCAGGATTAAAATTGTAAATGAACTGCGCGGTCCAGGAAAAATTAAGATTGATCTTTTTCTCCCCAAGCACATCGAGAGTTTGCATAAATGCGCGGGTAAAATCCCACTTAATCATTCCACGCTGATAATCGACTCCGGCCAGTAGTATCCGTTCCCGTTCAGCAAAGAGTGAATCGTAGTTTTGTGACCTTGCCGTAATCGTAGCAAGAAATACGCACAAAAAAAATAAACTTTTAAAAAATAGCTTTTTCATACAGCCTTTTTTAGTGTGAATCAGAAAAAGGTTAAAACCAGTCCTGAAATAGTTAGGTAAAGTTAAGAATAAGAGGTGGTTTACATAATTTGACTATTTTGAGACGTGGACCGGAGAGGGTTATTTCAATAATTTCATATTATTTATTAAAAACAAATCAACAAACCTGAATAATGGCTTAAAAAAGCCGAAATTTGCAGGTTAGATTTTTAAGCCTATGCAATTAAAATATACACCCGGTAAAAAGGCCCTGCTGATGCTGCAGGATGGAAAGATTTTTGAAGGAAAGGCTGCCGGCAAGATCGGTACTACAACAGGCGAGATATGTTTTAATACCGGTATGACCGGGTACCAGGAGATCTTTACTGATCCTTCCTATACCGGACAGGTGATTGTAATGGCTAACTCTCATATAGGAAATTACGGTGTGCATGAAAAGGAAGTTGAAAGTGACAGTATAAAAATTTCCGGAATGGTTTGTAAAAAATTCAATGAAGGATTTTCGCGCGCGGCTTCTAAAAAATCTTTGCAGCAATATTTTGAGGAACAGAATTTAGTTGCGATATCTGATGTTGATACCCGCGCGATTGTCAGATACATTCGCGATAAAGGCGCCATGAACTGCATCATATCCTCCGAGATCCTTGATCCCGCTCAACTGAAGAAAATGCTGGATAAAGTTCCTTCAATGGAAGGACTTGAATTGTCGTCTACTGTCGCTACAAAAGAAGCTTACAATGTAGGCAGTCCTGATGCTGCTTTCAAAGTGGCTATGATGGATTATGGATTGAAACAAAACATAATCCGGTCACTTGTTTCAAGAGGCTGTTACGTGCGTGTTTTTCCAATGAAGGCGCGTATTGAAGAGTTACTTGATTTTCAGCCAGACGGATTTATGGTCAGCAATGGTCCGGGCGATCCTGCCGTAATGAAAGACGCGGTTGAGTTGATGAAAAAAATAATCGCCACAGACATACCTGTATTCGGAATTTGTCTGGGCCACCAGTTGCTTGCACTTGCACAGGGAGTTCGAACCTATAAAATGCACGCGGGTCATCGTGGAATAAATCATCCTGTTAAAAATATCATTTCAGGTAAATGTGAGATAACATCCCAGAACCACGGATTCAGTGTTAATGAAGATGATGTAAAAAAGAATACTGATCTGGAAGTGACTCATGTCAATTTAAATGACAACACTGTTGAAGGACTTCGAATGAAAAGCAAAAAAGTATTTTCAGTTCAATATCACCCGGAAGCAAGCCCAGGACCATGGGATGCGCGTTATCTGTTTGATCAATTTGTTGAAAATATGAAAGTGTTCAAACAATCGCCCCGAATGGCTAAAGCCTGATTTCTTCTGGTTTTTATTACCTAATATCATTAACTTTAAGCTTTAACCTCCGCTTGAAGTTCAGATTTAAAAATATTATTCCGTTAGGATTTATTTTGTTTTTTTCCTTTCATGTAAACGCCGGGATAATAGATTCCCTGGAAACATTACTGAAGGAAAAATCGGGTAAGGAAAAGGTGGATGTACTTAACCGCCTGGCGGAAGAATATCGCAACATCAATCCCGATAAAACAAGTGAACTTGCTGAGCTTGCTCTTGAGCAATCAAAAAAATTAAATTATCCCGAAGGGGAAGCAGGTGCATATCACAACAAAGGCATCTATTATTATTTTATTGATGAATACGACAAGGCGCTTTCCATGTATAACAAAAGCCTTGATCTCGCCAAAAAGTTGTCGAACAAAAAACTTACGGCGCAAGCACTTTCCTGGATTGGATCATTGTATCGTGTGCAGGGAAATCACAAGGAGGCGCTCGATAAATACAATTCCGCACTTGCTATCGCTAAGGAAATTGACGACAAGGAACGCATTGTTTATTGTTTAAGATCCATTGGTGATGATTACAGGATGCAGCAGGAACATGAGCTTGCTTTAAGTTATTTCGGACAGGCGTCAATTATTGCGGAACAGATAAATGACCTCGACCAGAAAGCGTATATACTTACTACAAGCGGAGAAGTGTACAGGATGCAGGCGGATTTTTCAACAGCTATTAAAACGCTGAATGAAGCAATTGCAATTTCCTACAAAACAAAAAATTTCAACCTGCTCGGTAATAACTTATTTGCGATAGGGGAGATCTATCTTGCAAAACATGATTATGCCAAAGCGCTTGAATTTTATAATAAGTCGTTAGTAACAGCGAGACAGATAAAAGACAA
>CBIHPU010000392.1:0-4335 GCA_966211935.1 uncultured bacterium
CGCAAACGGTGGTTTTACGTGGCGCGTTTCATGCCAAACCAAACCAACGAAAACACGTAAACACCTGAAAATAAAGGGAAATAAAAAACCCCTTAAAATTCTTTTTAAGGGGGGAACAACAACTTGCGGAGACTGAGAGATTCGAACTCTCGATACGGTTTCCCGTATACATCCTTTCCAGGGATGCTCCTTCAGCCACTCGGACAAGTCTCCAATTTTTTTCAATAAAGAACGGACCTTATTTAATCAAGCCCCGAAAAACGGAGGGCAAATATACAAAAACATACAGGAACTGTAGAAAATAACCTCAAAAATCAGCCCTCAGTTAACTTATGGAAATTCTGTTTTATGGGGCATAATTATTTAGTCTTTCTATAAAACTTTCACTATGGAAATCACAAAAAATGACGCAAAAATCAAGGAACAAACTACCCGTTTAAAAAGGGAAATTCAACAGCTAACGCTGCATCTAAGAGAAGATATTCACAAGGTAGATGACCCACAGGCTAAAGCTTTGTTTGAAGTCTCAGCAGAAGTGCTGGAGGGACTCTACAAAGCGTTCAGTGATTATGAAAGCAAAAATGAGGCTGCCTGGATAAAATAAATCACAACTGAATTTGTAAATTATTTTTGCCGGACTTTTTTGCCGGCTTTTTTGTTTATGTACAATTCCGGGATTTTTTTTGTCAGCAAAACTGAGCTGATTATTTCCTGCATACCACATTTAAGGTATGTCGGTTGAGTAACTATGACGAATCTCATCTTTTTCTTAATTCACCCCGCATAATATACCTTGTTTAATGTATTGCCAGTTCATTCAATCAACTCCATTTTTGTATCGTAAACTTTTAAAATGTAAGAAGAACATAAAAAAGTTATTTAATGTCTGATGATTTGATCATCGGCCCCAAACTTTAAATAAAAAGAAAATGAGAAAGAGATTACAAAATGCAGTGTTTCCGGTTTTGTTGCTGCAAGGTTTTTATTCCTTCGCGCAACAGGCGGATACAACTAAAGTTATTCAACTTGATGCCGTACAAGTCGACGAAAAACTTCAGAAAAATGAAATTGACCGTATGTCTGAAGTGCAGGGAACATTGATTTTTTCCGGCAAAAAAAATGAAGTGATCAGACTTGGCAACATGGATGCTGATCTTTCAACTAACAACACAAGACAGGTTTTTGCTAAAGTTCCCGGAATTACAATCTGGGAAAATGATGGAAGTGGAATTCAGGTTGGAATTGCCGCAAGGGGATTAAGTCCAAACCGCTCATGGGAATTTAATGTAAGACAAAATGGTTGTGATATCTCCGCTGAAGTTTTTGGTTATCCTGAAGCTTACTTCAACCCTCCAATGGAAGCGCTTGAAAAAATTGAAATTGTTCGCGGAGCCGCTTCTTTGCAATTTGGTCCGCAGTTCGGCGGTTTGCTGAATTACGAAGTAAAGAAAGGCGCAAAAGACAAAGCCATAGAATTTGACACTAAACAAACTGTTGGTTCTTATGGATTGTTTAATTCATATAACGCTATTGGCGGAACGATAAAGAAATTCTCTTATTACGCCTACTATCATCAGCGCAACGCGGATGGATGGAGAGAAAACAGTCGTTATAATACTAGAACCGGGTATGTAGGATTGAATTACGCTGTAACCTCAAGGTTGAACATTGGATTGCAGTATACAAGAATGCATTTCCTGAGTCAGCAGCCCGGCGGACTTACTGATTCTTTGTTTGCAGTTGACGCGCAGCAATCTGTTCGTTCACGCAACTGGTTGAACATACCATGGAACGCAAGCGCGTTGACCATCGATTATTCATTTAATGAAGACATGAGACTTAGCGTTAAAGCGTTCAGCACTATTGGCGACAGAGGAAGTGTTGGTTATATGAAAGCGATTAATATTGAAGACACCATTAACGCGTCGGTTAATGGATACAATAAGCGTCAGGTTGACCTGGATAATTATAATAATTACGGAACCGAGATCAGGTTTATCACATCTTATAAATTCCTTAATCAGAAAAGTACACTGGCGGCAGGTGTGCGTGCATACAAAGGCGAGACAAAGAAAAATTTATCAGGAGTTGGAACTACAGGCAGTGATTTTGATCTTTCTTTACTGGATCCTAAATATGGCAAGCAGCTGGTGTATACTACAGACAACTACGCCGTATTCGCTGAGAATATTTTTAAAGTTGGCAGCAAACTGAGCATCACTCCCGGCGTTCGTTACGAAATAATTAATTCTACTGCTAACGGTTATATTAATACTTCTGCAACAGGAACTATCGCGGAACAAAGTCAATCGAGAAACGTTTTGTTGTTCGGAGCAGGTGCGGAATTTAAAACTACAAGTACATCTAATGCCTACGCGAATTTCAGTCAGGCATTCAGGCCAGTAACTTTTTCAGAGCTTACTCCTTCCGGCTCTACAGAAATTATTGATCCAAACCTGAAAGATGCAGGAGGTTACAATGCTGATTTCGGTTTCAGGGGAAAAATAAAAGACGCAATTTCATTTGACATTGGCGGATTCTTTTTACGATATGATAATCGTATAGGAGTTATCACTCAGAACGGTGCTCCATTCAAAACTAACATCGGCGCTTCTGAGAGTAAAGGCGTTGAAAGTTTTTTTGAGATCGATCCTATTCGCCTGATCACGAAAGATTCTAAGTTCGGATATGTTAGATTATTTGCATCTTATTCTTATGTTGATGCAAGG
Source organism: uncultured bacterium (assembly GCA_966211935.1). GTDB lineage: Bacteria > Bacteroidota > Bacteroidia > B-17B0 > Aurantibacillaceae > AM-1111. The sequence continues at coordinate 2,730 of CBIHPU010000392.1, forward strand.
TATGTGAGCTGGAACAATCCTGCTATTGAAAGCGATCCTGCAAAATCTATAAAAGGAAAAAAAGTTGAGAACGCTCCTGAACATATTCTGCGTTGCGGCGCTACTTACAATTTCAAAACTTTCTCTGCGACCTTTAATTACAGCAGTGTGAGTGAAGTTTACACTGATGCGGTTAATACGGAAAAACCAAATGCCTCGGCAACGTCAGGAAAGCTTCCCGCGTACGCGGTTGCTGATGCGTCCTGCACTTATTTGCTGAAGGGTAAATACAGTTTTAAAGCCGGCGTAAATAATTTATTGGATGCAATGTACGCTACCCGCAGAGCTGGTGGTTATCCTGGTCCGGGCTTAATGCCTGCCAACGGAAGAACATTTTACGTGAGCGTAGGCGCGAAGATCTGATTTCGTCCCCGTACGAAAAGAACAGAGTCCATCAATTTATTGGTGGGCTTTTTCTTTTATGTGAAATGTAAAAATTTATTTGGTGGGATCCGTCACATCATGTCTTGCGCCAAGCATTACCTGGAAGATATGCAGTACGTTGGGAAAAATTGCATCCATGCTTTCAGCCGCGCCGCGCGTAGAACCAGGAAGTCCAAGTACGAGCGTATTGCCAATCAGTCCTGCAATGCTGCGCGATAACATTGAATAAGGCGTTCGTTCCTGCCCATATGACCGGATCGCTTCTTCAATTCCCGGAACGCGTTTTTCAATGATTGCGCCCAGCGCTTCGGGAGTAACATCACGCGGAGACAATCCTGTTCCGCCGGTTAAAATGACAAGTTGATTTTTCTGGCTGCAATATTCAAGAACTTTTTTCTGAATGATCTCAGTTTCATCAGGAATAATTATATAATCACTGATTGAAATATTGTGGGCTTTTAATTTTTCTATAATTGCTTTTCCGGCTTTGTCTTCTTTTGTTCCTTTTGAAATTGAGTCTGAACAAACGATCACTGCCGCTTTCATCCCCGCAATTTCTTTTTTTACAAAATCGCTTTTGCCGCCTTTCTTCCTGATCAGTTTTATCTGTTCTATGCTGATGTTTTTATCAATCGGCTTCAGCATATCGTACATGGTAAGCGCTACTACAGAAGCTGCATGCATTGCTTCCACTTCAACGCCTGTTTTGTAAATGGTTTGTATTTCTGTTCTGATGTGAATCGCCAAACCGTTTATTTCATAACTGACTGATGTAAATTCTATCGGTAAAGGATGACAGTCCGGGATCATGTCGCTTGTGCGTTTTGCAGCAAACAGTCCCGCTGTTTTGGCCATTTCAAAAACATCACCTTTCGGAACTTTTTTTTCTTTGATCGCTGTAATCGTTTCCTGTGCGCTCACTTTTACTATTGCCTGGGCAACAGCGGTGCGGTGAGTGTTTGACTTATGAGTTATATCAACCATAAAATATTTTATTTTCCCTGCGGTCGAATTTGAATGACATGAACAGGACAATTTTTCATTGCAAGCAGATTATCCTCGAGTTCAATTTCATCAATTTCTCCTACATAGAGTTGTTTCTTTTTTTGTCCGCCGATAAAAATACTTTTGCCATCCGCTTTGGAAAGCTGCCATCTTCCCGGCGCCGCTTCTTTGCACGCGT
>CBIHPU010000393.1:0-4322 GCA_966211935.1 uncultured bacterium
ATTTCTTTTGAGCAAAAGCCAGGTTGTATCTTGTTTCCTCATCTTTAGGATTCATCTTAAGAGAATTTTTATAAGCATTTACAGCCTCCTGGTACTTTTTCTGTTTAAGGTAAGCATTACCCATGTTGTGGTAAACCCTTGCAAGGGTGTCTTTGTTGTTTGTGCTGTTCAGAACAATGTCATATTGATCACCAGCTTCTTTGAATTTCCCCTGACGGTATTTTGTATTTCCCAGGTTATAATTGGCGCGGTTGTAATTTCTTTTTTTTGCGAGCGCTTCTTTGTAGTGGCCCTCCGCAGCGGAATATTTTTTCATCTTATACGCTTCGTTGCCTTCCACCACTTTATTTTTTTCCATCTGTGCAAAACATTGCGAAGAGGCGAACAAAATCAAAAGTGCTATGATTGAAAAATTCTTCATGCCTTTTCGTCTTTAAAAAGATTGATTTTTTTCCAGAGCTGACTGACCCTTTCATTAATAATAAACTCCACCAGAAGTAAAATCAAAGCAATGTAGAAGAAAGGAAGAAACTGATCTTCATAATCTGTATACATTTTCGACTCTCTTTTTTTCTTGGATAATTGTTTGATCTTTGAATGGACAGCGTCAAGACCGATATCAGCGTTAGTGGCTTGAACATAAACTCCGTTCGCTTTTTCCGCGATGTCTTTCAGCAACTGTGAATTTAGTTTTGTGATGACAGTGTTTCCTTCATTGTCTTTTTTGTAGCCGGATGGAATACCGTTTTTATATTCAGGAATTGGAACGCCGTTCTCAGAACCAATTCCGATCGTATTGATCATCACATCTTTCTCGCCTGTTTCTTCAGCTATCTGCAACGCGTTCGGTTCGTGAGATTCTCCATCTGTTATTATGATAATGGCGTTGCTTTTGCCTTCATCACTTGCCAGTGATTCCGTCGCTTTCATAATTGCTCCGGTAATATTTGTTCCTTGTAACGGAACCGATTCAGGGGACACTGAATTTAGAACCAGTTTCGCTGCTGTATAATCCGGCGTTAAAGGAAGCTGAACATAAGCCTCTCCTGCAAAAAGAATAATACCAACCTGGTCGCCCTGAAGTTTATCAATGAAACGCTGAATAGATTGCACCGCGCGCACCAAGCGATTGGGCCTGATATCTTCTGCCAGCATACTCTTTGAAACGTCAAGGCAGATCATGATATTTCCTCCTTCAACCTGAACTTCCTGCTCTTTGCTTCCCCATTGCAGGTCAGCCATTCCAAATATAAAAGAACTGAGCGCTACAGTCCAGATGATCAGTTTGATCCATCGCTTTGTATTTGATACTTCAGGTACAAGCATCCTGGCAAGATGAATATCACCGAGACGTGAGAGGATTTTTTCTCTTCTTACAATTACCATTATGGCAATTAATACCAGCACCGCCAGCAGTATGTACAGCAGGAAAAACTCTTTATGTAAAAACCTCCACTGACCTAAATCCATTACGGAACTGATTTAAAAATTAAATACCTGCATATAAACTCGCACAGCAATGCAATTGCGGCTGCTAATGCAAAGGGTAAATACATTTCGTCTTTTTTAGAATAACTTTTTTCAAGTATGATATTTTTTTCTAGCTTGTCAATTTCACTGTAAATGCGGTTTAAACTTCTTTTATCCGTTGCCCTGAAATATTTTCCTCCCGTAACATTAGCGATCTTCGTCATTGTTTCTTCATCAATTTCAACCTGCTGCCAGTCATACTCCATCTGGCCATTAGGATAGATCTGCACCGGCATCAACGCTTTTCCCCTTGTACCTACACCAATGGTATAAACTCTTACGCCATATGTTTTTGCAATGTCTGCAGCGGTAAGGGGCGATATTTCTCCCACATTACTAACACCATCCGTAACAAGTATAATTACTTTGCTTTTTGATTTACTCTCCGTAAGCCTTGCAACTCCATTCGCTAAACCAAGTCCTATCGCGGTTCCCTGTTCCATGCTTCCAGCTTTTACATCACGCAACATGTTTTTAATAACGTTATGATCTGTTGTAAGCGGACATTGAGTAAAAGCGACGCCTCCAAAAATTACAAGACCAATACGATCATTTTCCCGCGCATTTATAAAATCGTGGATCACTTCTTTTGCAGCTTCTATTCTGTTCGGATCAAAATCTTTCGCGAACATGGAATATGAAACGTCGAGACTGACAACTATATCAATTCCTTTTGTCTGTTTATCTTTCCAGCTGCTGCTGCTTTGAGGACGCGCAAGTATGCACACAATGAGCCCGACAGCAATCAATCTGAATACAAAAGTAAGATGACGAAAACCTGCCAGAACGGATGACGCGTTTGGCCCCAGCATTTTAAAGGTGGACATATTCAGCTCGCCTTCATATTTTTTGTTGCGATAGATATACCATGCAATCATCAACGGCAGCACCAGTAACCACAGAAACTGCATTTTATTTGCCCATTGTATATCTGAAAGAAAACTGATCATTTTATCTCCCCGCTTGTTTCGTCTGTTGTGCTTTTTTCCTCTTCTTCATTTTCCTCACGACTGGTTCCGTTTACAAAATCGAACGCGTTGGTCAATGTAATTTCATTTTCCACCTCAATTGGAGTAACCTTCGCGAATTTTACATAATCCGCGAGTTCCAGAATCTGCTGAAGTTTGCGTTTGCTTTCGAGATCTATAACCTGACCTCTCATCACCTGTAAAATTTCATCTGTTGTAAGTTCCATGGCGTGCACTCTGTATCGACCTTCAATATAAATTCTCAATACATCTGTTATCGCTGTATAATATTCTTTATACTTTCCTTCTTTCCATATTTTTTGTTCTTCAATTCCTTTAAGCGTTCTTATCGCAGTAATATGCGGAGGCTCCGAAGGACCTTTAACAACCGGAACAGGTTTCTTTTTCCGGACCGTATAAAGAATAATAAACAGAATGATCAATAAAACAGCCAGAATACCGGCTCCCCAGTAGACATATGGCAAATATGCTTTCCAGTCAAATTTTTCTTCGAAAATTGGCTTAATATCGCGCACGCTGGATTCAGCTGTATCGGTCGGTACAGTTTGTACTTCAAGAAGTAAGGCATTTGTTTCTTTTAACGGAACAGTATCGCCTTGCAGATAAAATTTAAAAGGTGGTATCACCCAGAAACCTGAATCGAAGGAAGTCACAATTAGTTTTTGGCGGATCTCCGTTGTATTTCCCGTTTTCTTCTGAACGGGTTTTTCTTTTGAGATTACTTCAATTTCTTTTCTTATCGTATCCCCTATCTCGGGCCATACAACTTTTTGCTTTGCTTCATTTTTAAAACCAAAAATAATTTCCAGCTGAATCTGCTCGCCAATACGGATCCGATTGGTATCCATCTTTACTTCAGCGTACACGTCAGGTTGCGCAAAAGCCAGGCAACTGTAAAGCAATACAATTACAAGTGAGAAAATATATTTTCCTTCTGACTTCACCGTGCTTCTCTTGATTTGAATAAATTAATGAGCGGTTTAATATAACCCTGAACCGAGTCGATCACCGCGAAATCAACCCCCGCGCGATGAAAAGTGTCTTTAAGTTTTTTCTCAAATACAACCGCGTTCTTATGATACTGATTTCTGAAATTTGCGCTGCCGCTGTTCACCCACATTATTTTTCCCGTTTCGTTGTCTTTCATTTTTACAAGTCCGATGTTCGGGAAATTCATTTCGGTTTTATCCATTACTCTCAGTGCAACAAGATCATGCTTGCGGTTAGCGATCTTTAACGCGTCAGAAAAATTATCCGCGTAAAAATCAGATATCATGAATGCAATACTTTTTTTCTTTATCGCATTTGTAAGAAATTTCAAAGCAACTGTAAGATCTGTGCCTTTGCTTTGGGGTTGAAAATTTATCAGTTCACGAATGATTCTTAAAATATGCGTTTTCCCTTTTTTAGGAGGAATAAATTTTTCAATTCGGTCAGAAAAGAAGATTACGCCAATTTTATCATTGTTTGTTGAAGCCGAAAACGCTATCACCGCGCATAATTCCGCTATCAGGTCTCTTTTCATTTGCCTGAACGTTCCGAAATTTTCTGAGGCGCTGACGTCTACAAGCAACACCACATTCAGCTCGCGCTCTTCTTCAAACACTTTTACATAAGGCGTGTTCAGACGCGCAGTTACGTTCCAGTCTATTGTTCTAACATCGTCGCCGGGAATATATTCGCGCACTTCACTAAAAGCCATACCGCGTCCTTTAAACGCAGAATGATATTCTCCCGAAAAGATCTGTCTGCTCAGACCACGGGTTTTAATTTCAATCTTGCGTACTTTTTTCAGAAGGTCAG
>CBIHPU010000394.1:0-4312 GCA_966211935.1 uncultured bacterium
CGTGAGACAGTTCGGTCCCTATCTGTGATGGGCGTTGGAAAATTGAGGGGCGCTGACTCTAGTACGAGAGGACCGAGTCGGACGTACCGCTAGTGTGCCTGTTGTATCGCCAGATGCATCGCAGGGTAGCTATGTACGGATGAGATAAGCGCTGAAAGCATCTAAGTGCGAAACTCACCTCAAGATAAGTTTTCCTTTAAGGACCGTAGAAGACTACTACGTTGATAGGCGACAGGTGTAAAGTCAGTAATGGCAAAGCCGAGTCGTACTAATTGTCCGTAGCTTTCTGGCCCAAAGATCTTTTTTATCATTTAATGATCTTTACTCTTTCTTTTTTTCTTACACTTTCTTCTTTTATTCCAATATGCGTTAGTTTAGAATGTTCAAAGTTTAGAATGTTTTTGAAAGTTCAACAACTTTCTAAATCTTCAGCTTTAAAACTTTCAACTAACAAACATCTTATGGTGTCTATGTCGCCGGGGCGCACCTCTTCCCATTCCGAACAGAGAAGTTAAGCCCGGCTGAGCTGATGGTAGTTGGCCTAAAGCCTGCGAGAGTAAGTCGATGCCATTTTTATAGCAAAAACCCCGTTCAGAAATGTTCGGGGTTTTTTGTTTTTTATGTCTCGGCATTCGACTGTTAAATAATCTGGTTTTTTAATAGTTTGTAAAATCAACAACGGGCTAATTGCTCGCGCGAAGTAGCAGATGATCATAATTTTAGATCGACTTTAAAAAAGTTTCTTCCCTAGTTATTCGTAAATCGATTTTGCCTTTTCTATCCTATTATTGCCCCAACAATTAAACAACAACAGATTTTTCGTTTATTTTATTATCCGGTATCAATCTTGCTGCTTTCAAGTGTCTTATTACTGAATCTGCGCCAACATGATTCCTTTTTGGTTAAAAATATGCTACTCAATTTTCGTTGCTGTTGTTATTCCCATCTATTACAAAAAATGGGGGCTTGCAAATTTTTTGTGGTTATCCGATGTCACATTTATTCTGACAGCAGTTTCACTGTGGACGGAAAATAAATTGATTGCCGGAACAATAGCCGTTACTGGTTTGCTACCAGAACTTTTCTGGAATGTTATTTTTTTTGTGAGACTCCTAACCGGAAAAAGTTTAAGCGGCCATACAGATTATATGTTCGATAAGTCAAAACCGCTTTACCTGCGCTTGCTATCTCTTTTCCATGTTATTCTTCCGCCACTGATGATTTATCTTCTGTTTATTTTAGGTTATGATTCACGATCACTTGCTGGAGCAATAATTTTAACCGCTGTTATTTTTCTGACGACATATTTGTTTACTGATCCCCACGAAAATATTAACTCAGTTTTCGGTACGGGAAAGATCCCACAAGCAAATTTTCATCCAACATTATATGTGTTACTCTACTTTGCCGGTTTTGTTTTGCTTGTGTTTCTTCCAACGCACTTTTTGTGTCAGTATTTTTTTGGCTAATTTACCAGTGACTGCAGTTGCTGTTGCCGTGTTGCCTGCGCTGCCTTCCCTGGTGACGGGACAGAATTTTCAACTTGTATAAAAAAGTTTTCCTCCTCTTCATTTTAAAAATGCCGTTATCCGTTCTCTTTTGTTTGATCTTATGTTCTCTCACATCACTGTAAGTGTTTTTGTCTGCACTTCTGTCGTGTTTTTCTTTCTCTTCTTCCTGTAACCTTTTGTATTCTTCATCTGCAAGCTTCTGGTATTTGTGACATGGACAATCAGGATTGCGCGGATCATCAATCGGATACTTTTTTGAAGTGTCACCCGCAGCTAATTGCTTAACCGCAGGTGACACTGAAATACTTCTACCACATAACGTATTCGCCTGCAGAGATATTATCACGATCAAAACTAACGACAATCTCATTTTAGAAATATTAACCGTTATTCTTCTTAATTGTAATCCGTTCTACCGCGTTCCAGGTTTTAAATTCATTAGTGTAATATAAATAAGCTGCACTTGCTGGCGCATCATATTCTCCGGGCATTTCTGCTTTCAGATCCAGGTTGATCTCTTTTACCGCAGAAGGCGCCATACAACGATAATAGATCGCGACATTGTTGCCACTGATCTCGTAATAATCGAAAACCTTTTTATCCTGCAACTCTTTCAGCTGCCATGGCTGAACAGTAAAGCCCGCCGGAATTCCAAGAATTACCATGGTGCTCGGTATGCCTTCATTTTTTTTATTGGTAACCTTCGCACTCAATCGAACTGTTTCTCCCACATTAGCTGTTGTTGTAAATAATTTTGTTTTGAGATCAACAACACATTCTTTCTGGCTGTTTGGAAGTGATGTGTTCCAGCTTATCGCAACTGAATACGGCAGAGCGGATTTTGTGTTTTCAAATTTCACTTTTATGTCGTGTGCGCCTTCTCCATCAATGAATTTTTCAAGACCATCGATCACTATAGCTTCTTTTTCTCCCGCTTTGTAGTTGTGCTCTCCCGCTTTCTTTCCATTCACGTAAACCAAAATGGTTCCGTCGTTACGGATTTGCTTGCTGTATTTTGCAAACTCAGTCAAAGCTTTTAACGCGAGCACAGTGCCCTGCGTGTTACCGAATGTTCCGTAACCGTTTCTTGCACCCACAAGATATTTTATTCCTTTGGTTAATTCTTCAATGTTTTTTCCATCTGATTTTAAAATGGCCATAAGCGCCAGGGAAGTTGTTTCAATTGTAAGTGATTGGCCTTGCGAGTAAGTAACAGAATGATCCGCTCCATTGAATGCGCCATCATTATTCTGTTTTTTTGCAATCGCGGCAAGTAAGTTGTCTCCTTTTGTTTTTTCATTCAGGTTATAGGCCGCGTTCGCTACAAGCGCCATTACATAGGTGTCTCCCTTTTTTGCGTCCTCATAAGACGCGTTGAATTCTTTTTTGATATCCGTGTATCCCGCTTCGGAAAGCGCGTAAACGATGTATGCGTTTGTCACCTGCTCATTCGCCCTTCCAAATTGATCCAACGCCTGTGCGCTGCGCTTGAATCCACCATTTCCATTCTTACGATCCATCAACCACTGCGCGGTTCTGTTCAGCATGTTATCATCCACATTACCGCCCACTTTTTTCATATGTGAAAATTGCATCAGTCCATATGCGGTTAAAGCTTCGTGACCAGGATTGCTGCCGAACCACTCATAACCTCTTTCTTTTGTTTCGAATGTTGCCAGTTTTTTATATCCGCGTTCAAGAAGTGAAGTTGCGCTTGCCATTGTGACTTCATCTTTGCTTCCGGTTGATTTTAAATAATCGAGCACCATTGTATTCGGATACGAGCTCATTGATGTTTGCTCAAAACATCCGTATGGTTCGCGAAGTATCCCTTCAATTCCCGTCATTAAATCACTTACAACATTCGGATAAGCAGTTACTGTAGCTTTGATTGAACCTTTAACAAGATTTGCGATGTTGAATGAATATTCTCTTTCCTTTTCCTGCGAAGAGAATGATGCTGTTACAGGAAAACCTTTAGGGGCGATTTTTATTTTTTGTGTAAACGCGTCGCTGAGTCCGCAGGCTTTGAATGAAACAGTGAAATCTCCGGTTCCGGTTTTGTCTGAAACCTTATAGTCGAGATAAACAGTTTTTGCTTTCCCGGGCATAACCGTTTGCACGTTTGGAATTTTTGTTATTTCAATCAAACCATCCGGCGCAATGATTTTTAATTCACCACCCAAAGGCCCATCTGTATTGTTTTTCAGATTTAACGGAATGGAAACAATATCTTCCGTCGCTACTTCAACCGGAATTTTCACGGTCATCTGGAATGGCAGTTGCGTAAACAATGTTTTTTCGGCACGACCAATATTTCCGCCTTTTGCAAATCCTTCCACAATTGTTCTAAGTGATGTGATATCATCTGAAGTGTAGAATTCAATTGTTTTTTCTCCGCTTGACCCTATTTTAATTTCGGGATTCCAGTAAACTGTGTTTCTGAAATCGGTTCTTACTTCAACTTTTTCCTGCTGGTTATATACAGGAGCCGCAAATTTTCTTGCACGGTAATAAACTGATCCGTTCATTACAATTTGTTTCTCTTCATTTTTTTGTTTGAATCGAAAATCTTTTGCAACTACTATTGAATCCATCATTGCTTTTCCGCCGTTCATTTGCTCTTCATCAGCCTTTTCAACTTCTTTTACAATCATATCGCCCACATTATTCGCCGCGAAATGACCTGCGCCATTTGCGTTGCCAATTGCAAGTTGCTGAACATTATTCATTAATTGCACAGGCCCCGCAAAATTTACTTCCGCCTGCGCGGGAATCTCATTCGCCCAGTCTTCATTTTC
>CBIHPU010000395.1:0-4312 GCA_966211935.1 uncultured bacterium
TATTTTTTGAATTTAATTTGCAAATCAATTTGCCATTTGAATAAACTACTTTTGGTACAAATAATAATAAGAATGAAAAAAATATTACCCCTTCTACTCGCTGCATTTATCTCTTCGCTTTCAGTAAATGCGCAGATAAGCATTACATCTTCCAATATGCCAGGATCGGGTGACACACTTCGCTATTCTAGCTGCAGTCCACAAACGGTTAACACTTCTGTAACAGGACCAAATTTTTTCTGGAACTTTGATTCCCTTCAGCCGCAGGGCCAGGGCATGTATCACTACAAAGCATCTTATCTTACTCCATACGCATTCTGGTTTCCAGGTTTCAGCCAGTATGGACTTAAAGTGGCGGACTCAGTTGGATTCGGAACATTTAAATTTTACGATGTCTATAATTTCTATAAGAAAACAAGCCTTGATTATACTGTTGAAGGAACAGGTTTCAAATATCAGGGCGTGCCTCTTGCTGCTAATCACAGCGATGAAGATGAGATCTATACTTTTCCGTTGAATTACCTGGATCATGACAGCACAACTTATAAAGTGAGCGTTTCGCTGGGAACGGGGATTTCCTATACTCAGTTTGGTTACCGCATCAATGATGTGGATGGATGGGGAGTTATTAAAACTCCTTTCGACAGTGTCGCGTGCCTTCGTCTTGTTTCAACATCATACGGAAAAGACAGCATCAATTTCAATGGATTTGGTTTTTCTTATCCAAACGTACAGCGTGCTTACAAATGGATGAGTACAAGCGAGAAAATTCCGGTGTTGGAAGTGAGTGGGCCTTATCTTGGAGGAAACTTTGCACCCGCTACTGCAAGATACAGGGACAGTATCAGAACTTTTGTTGGAATAAACCAGCCAATAGTTCAGAACGGAATAATTAAAGTTTTCCCGAATCCGGCGAGTGATGAAGCTTATGTTTTTGTGAAAGACGCTGATGTTGAAACAATAACATTTTACAATGTTTCAGGTCAACTGATACTGACAAAGAAAGTTTCTGATGTAATTACCACTGTGTCGCTGAAAGATCTTGAAAACGGAATTTATTTTTATTCAGCACTTGATTCTAAAGGCAATTTTGTTGCAGCTGGAAAAATCCTGGTGACGCATGATTAATAAATTACGCGTCTTTACTTTTTTTCATGGCGCGTAACATTTCAGGATAACCTTGCTTATGCGCTAACGCATTTACAGCAAGCGCTAGTCGCTTTTCTTTTGTTGGATCTGTTTTGGCGCTATCGATCCATTTAGAAAAATAACGTTGGTGGGAGCCGGACAGGCTTTTAAAAAATGTAAGCGCGCCTGGTTCATCTTCGAGACACGCCATAAAATCGGAGTTGAATTTAAATTCCGATTTATCTTCAGTCAGCGTAACCTTCAACATTGCGCCTTCTTTTTTCTTAATGCCTTTACGGATTACAGCGTTTAGCGGAATTATAAAATTTCCTTCACCCATTGGAATTAGCGCAATATTTTTTATCACGTAATCATCCAGTTTTCCTTTAACTCTGTAACTTTTCCTTTCGCCTTTATTAATCTTGTTCGCTACGTCTGCAGGAACATCAATGTAGGTCCATCCTGTTTTTTCTCCTTTTTTTCCGAATTTATAAATGGTGGTTGTATAGCTTATCATAGAAGATTTAAAAATAAACAATAAGAATGATGCGGGAAAATGGAGGTTACACGCGGAGTCATGAAGCAGAAATCACAAGGCAGATTTCGCTTCATGATCCGCGCAAAGAAAGCATAGAGCGCAGTATATTAAAAGCCTTCGTGTTCATTGTGACCCTTTGTGATCTTGGTGTCCAAAAACTTACTTAAAATGAATATCAAAAAATATTCCTCCAACTCCGCCGTATGAAAACATTATATCCGTTCCGATTTTCTGATGGTACGTTGAGCCAAGTTGTACATTGTTTCCGTCAAAACTCTTTATGATCCAATCTTCCGTATATGCTCCTCCCATTACATGAAATAGAAAACCTAAGTTTCTATATCGTACTACAAAACCATAACCGGCCATGAAAGAAAAACCGTTCAGTTTTAACTTTGTGACATTTGTATACGTGGAGCCATTGTACAGCACACCGCTTGATGTGATCTGGTAGCGCGTTTTGTACCAGTTCGCGAACAGATTAAAATACAATTGAAAATATTTATTCTGCGGGTCAGGAGAAAAATTGTATCCCAGGTTCCAGCCGAATGAACGCTGGTCCTCTCTCCCGTAATAGTGCCTGAAAAACTCCGGGCCTGTATATAACGCGTGTTTATTTTTTACAAACCCTCCACTTATTGAAAATGGTAATCCTGGTAATTCCTTCATAGGAAGCACACTAAACACCACGCGCGTTTTAAATACTGAATCGCTTTGCGCAGACAAAGAATTTAAAAAAAACAAAGTGCTGCAATAAATGCACAGAATAAAAAATGGCTGTCTCATCCCGATAACAGCCACATGAAAAAATTAGTCCCGAAGAAAGTTTTCTACCTCCGCTACAAACTCAGGAAAACTTGATCCATTTGAACGTTTCCTTAACTTTTTTCTTCATTTCCGTGTTCACATGCTCATGATAAAAAATACTGGCGTGTTTCATTTTTTTCATACTGGAAAAAACTTCTGGAAACTTTGTAAAAGAATTAAGACAAACTCCGCTCATTCCCGGCCCAATAGGACCACCGAAATCTGCATTATTCATTATGAAATACTGCAATTCCGGCAACAGTGCAAGCTGTTCGGGCACTTCGGTAAAACAATTATTCGTAAGTTCAAGTTCGCGTAGATTCGTCAATGTGGCAATTCCCTCAGGTAATTCTGAGATCATGTTCATTGAAAGATCAAGCACAACAAGATTTTTCAGCTTCAAGACCTGGTCAGGGAATTTCTTGAGCGCAAAACCGTCTAGCGATAAAAATTTCAGGTTCTGCAAATTCTCCAGACCATCCAATGGTTCATCCCAAAAACCATCCAGCATCAGGTATTCCATTTTCCTTCTGTTCCATAATTCCTTTGGAAGATCCAACGCCAGCCCGGGATTATTTATAATAACAAGTTTTCTCAGGTTCACAAACTTCCCGACATTCTCAACAAAACTTTTATAATTATCTCCATGCTTGTCAACAACCAGATGAAGATACTCCACCTTCTCTGGTGCCACCAGCGCTTCTTTCATGTTCTTGTAAATGTCTGCAAGACGCAGCGTGTCTGAATAATTGATCTTCTTGCCGAGCCAGGAATAATCCTGCGCGTGCGTTGTAAAACAAGCCAGCAATAAAACAACAAAAATTATTTTTTTCATACAAGAGTTTTATTTATCTCAGCAATTAAAGTAGTAAATATTCTTTTACGATACTCTTCCCTTAATAATTTCATCTACCACCGCAGGGTCCAGCAGGGTTGAAGTATCGCCCAGGTTAGCTATTTCACCTTCCGCTACCTTTCTTAAAATTCTGCGCATGATCTTTCCGCTTCTAGTTTTTGGCAGGCCACTTACTATCTGAATCTTGTCTGGCTTTGCTATAGGACCGACATATTCATTCACCTTTTCAATTATTTCCTTCCGCAACTGATCAACATCCTTTCTTCCACGCTCATCTATTACAAAAGCATAAATGCCCCAACCTTTAATGTCATGAGGGAAGCCCACTACAGCGCTCTCAACAATATCGGGATGCTGGTTGATTGCATTCTCAACCTCAGCTGTTCCCAACAAATGTCCCGAAACCTTTATCACATCATCTACTCTTCCGGTAATTCTGTAATAGCCACTTTCATCACGCCTGCAGCCATCGCCGGTAAAATAATAACCTGGATATTGTGAGAAATAAGTGTCTTTACATCTGTCGTGATTACGGTAAGTTGTTCTGAGCATTCCCGGCCATGGAAACTTAAAACATAATCTTCCTTCCACTCCGTTTCCACTCAGTTCTTTTCCTTTTTCATCCACTATTGCGGGCACAGCTCCAGGCACCGGCAATGTTGCAAAGCCTGGTTTTGTTTTTGTAATTCCTGCTAGCGGAGAAATCATAATGCCTCCGGTTTCAGTCTGCCACCACGTATCAACAATTGGACAATTTCCTTTTCCTATATTTTCATCATACCAATGCCACGCCTCTTCATTAATTGGCTCACCTACCGAGCCCAGCACGCGCAACGAATCAAGTTTGTATGGTTTGACATAATCAAGCCCCATTGCTTCAAGAGATCGGATTGCAGTTGGCGCAGTATAAAAAATATTGACTTTGTATTTATCAATCACCTTCCAGAACCTTCCGGCGTCAGGATATGTCGGAATTCCTACGA
>CBIHPU010000396.1:0-4273 GCA_966211935.1 uncultured bacterium
TTCAAAAAAAATGTTGGCGAAGCCTATTACTTTTTTCTTGCCAACGACGTGAAACAACTTGAAAAATACGGACGGCCAATTTCCCACACATTAATATTCAAAAAATAAATTTCTAATTGATTAATATACAGCTGGTAAATAAAAAAACCCTGTATAACTTAGAAATCGTACAATATATTGTCCCGCTTTTCGTTAAATAATCAAAAGGGGGAGACATGCAGGATAAACATTTACTTTTTCCATTAATAATTCTTTGTGGCGTAACAGGAGGATTAATGCTGATCGGCTCAACATTTATAACTCTCAATCCTGTGATCCTTCCTGCCCCGTATCTGTTTGTTCTAACTTCTGTATTTCTTTACATGCGGCATAAAAAGAATCTGGTTGGAGGAACCACGCATGTTTGTCTTACACTCTTTTCCGTATTTCTGCTAATGACGCTCATAATGTATTCTTATACTACGGTAATGGGATTAGGAATGTTTTTACCTATAGCTTTTGCAAGCAGTTCTGTGATGTTGTTTCTCTTTGCAGGATGCCGGATTGTATTTTTCGTCCAGGAAAAAAAGAAACGCAGCAATTATGTTGTGGAGGAAAAACAAACCACAACTTCCCTTCTCTGAACTAAAAAACCATTCGTTGTAAATGTTTAAATTTACACGGGTTGTTTAATCTTTTCTCTCCTGATTTCTTCATTTCACTTCAGGAAAAAAATAACGGCCCTTAGAGTTATGAGCAAAGCGCATGAATTCTGGGATTGGTTTCTGGCAAACAACGCGCGCTACCTTTTTATTCATGAGGTGGAGCCCGCTTTGCAACAGAAGTTTCTTGCAGAGCTCGCGGATAAACTGCATGAATATAACGGGAACCTTTTTTTTCTCGTGGGCGGAACTCCGAATGAAGATATGGAGCTGGTAATAACCGCTGAAGGCAACAGAAAATATTTCGACCTTGTGGAATCATTGGTTGAAGCTGCTCCGCAGATTCCCAGATGGAAAATACTTGCTTTCAAACCTCCAATGGGCTGCGATTTTAAAATAGATTACCAGGGATATACTTTCGATCCCGCACAGATCTGGTTCCTGGCACTTGAAAATCCGGCCGATCCATCTGAAATTGGAATTCAGGTTTGTTACAACGACTACAAGCAGGAACGTGAGAATGAATTTCTGGGCGGAACATTTCTGATATTGGATATTGTGCTTGGAGAACGAAGCGCTACACTCGACCTTCATCATATTGAAGTAGGACCATTACCCGAAAATCCGGAAGACGAAGGTTTTTTAAAATTATGCGACCTTCATAAATATATTCGCTGGAAAAAAGAACAACATTCAAGACCTGAAAATGACCGCTGAACATATAAAAAATCTTGCATCAAAGTACTCTTCGCAGATAACTGAGATACGACATCATATTCATTCTCATCCAGAGCTTTCCTTCCAGGAATTTGAAACTTCCGCCTACATCAAAAAAATTTTAGACGGATTGAAAATAGAATATGTGGGTGGATTTGTAAAAACAGGAATCGTAGCGCATATCCGCGGGAAAAATCCTGACAAAAAAATAATTGCTCTTCGCGGTGATATGGACGCGCTGCCTATAACAGAAAAAAATAACGCTACATACAAATCTTTGAATGAAGGTGTCATGCATGCCTGCGGACACGACGTACATACAAGTTGTTTGCTTGGCGTTGCAATGATCCTGAACGAACTGAAAGAAAATTTTGAAGGAACGGTGAAATTAATTTTTCAGCCTGGAGAAGAAGTGTTGCCTGGAGGAGCAAAATTAATGATTGAAGAAGGAGCGCTTGCAAATCCTTTTCCAGAATTAATAATTGCCCAACATGTTTTTCCAAGCATGGAAACTGGTAAGGCAGGATTCAGAAGTGGAATGTATATGGCGAGCACGGATGAAATATATCTTACTGTTCATGGAAAACCGGGACACGCCGCAATGGCGGGAGAATATGTAAATCCATTACTGATCGCTTCACGCATACTACTTGAGCTTGACCAGGAATTCATGCAGCAAAAGCGATTGGGAAAAGAAGGAAAAGTGATTCCGACTGTGCTTGCGTTTGGAAAAAGTATCGCGAACGGAGCAACAAACGTAATTCCTGAAAAAATCGATTTGCAGGGAACATTCAGGACAATGGATGAAGAGTGGAGGGAAAAATCACATAAAAAAATCAAAGAGATAGTAGATCGCATTTGTAAAGAACACAATGGAAAAGGAGAGCTGGAGATTATGAAGGGGTATCCTTTTTTAGTGAATGATGAAAATGTAACTGAACAATGCAGAGCAGCGGCCAAAGAATTTTTAGGAAATGAAAACATTGAAGAATTGCCGTTGAGAATGACTGCGGAAGATTTTGCGTGGTTCTCGCAACGTTTACCATCCTGTTTTTTCAGGTTGGGTACGGGTAACAAAGCAAAAGGAATAACCAGCGGAGTTCATACACCCACATTTGATATTGATGAGCGCGCTCTTGAAGTTGGCAGTGGATTAATGGCGTGGCTGGCGCTGGAACTGCTGAAAAAATAATCGATGCAGGGAGAAGATATAGAACAAGCAGAACAACTTCTTAAGAAAGGAGAGCTTGTTGCCATTCCAACAGAAACCGTTTATGGTTTGGCTGCAAATGGATTTGATGAAAAGGCGGTGATTAAAATTTTCGAAGTAAAGAACAGGCCGTATTTTGATCCGCTGATTCTGCACACAAATTCCATTGAGAAAGTGAAAACATTCGTTACTGAATTTCCTGATAATGCATTAAAGCTCGCGGAAAAATTCTGGCCGGGTCCGCTGACATTGATCCTTCCAAAAAAAGAAATAGTTCCTGACCTGGTAACAAGCGGACTTCCTGATGTGGCAGTACGCATTCCTAATCACGAACTTACTTTACAATTATTATCCCGACTTGATTTTCCTCTCGCCGCACCGAGTGCAAATCCATTTGGTTATGTAAGTCCAACCTCAGCTGCGCATGTAAACAAACAACTTGGAGATAAGATCAGCTACATACTTGATGGTGGTGAATGTAAAATAGGAATTGAATCAACTATTGTTGGATTTGAAAACGGAAAAGCGGTAATTTATCGTGTAGGCGGATTAGCGATTGAAGAAATAGAAAAAATAATTGGAAAGGTTGAAGTAAGAACTAATCAATCCAGTAATCCAAAAGCGCCGGGGCAATTGAAAAGTCATTACGCGCCGCGCAAACCATTATTCATTGGCGATATTGACCTGCTCCGCAAAAAATTCATCGACAGTAAAATTGGGATCATTAGCTTTTATAGAAAACACGAGGGAGCGAGAACAATTGTGTTGAGTGAAAAAAAAGATCTTTATGAAGCGGCGCACAATTTATTTAAAGCGCTCCGGGATTTGGACGATAGCGATGTAGAATATATTCTGGCTGAAATGTTTCCGGATGAATTTTTGGGGAGGGCGATCAATGACAGGTTGCTGCGCGCGGCGGAAAGATGAGAGAGCAGTTTCACGCGGAGAGCGCGGAGTTGGCAAAGACCGCGGTTTTTTTCTCGCGACGATCGCAGCGACGCGACGTTTAAAGAACGTTTCGCGCGGAGGGTGCGAAGAGAGTGGAGGGCGCGGTTTTTTTTCTTACCCGGCGCGATAGCTTTTGGCAACAAATTTAAGGGATAAACACAGATGATAAACTGTACTTCATTCGCGTTTCCAAATTCAGCAAAAGGTTTTGGACACAAAGTGCGCAAAGGAACGCAAAGGCCACAGAGAGAGAAGAAAATATTATACCTCGTCCTCCATTCCCATCGCGGCGTTGCGGTCGTCGCGAGAAATTTTTGGCCACAGATTTAGCAGATCAACACAGATGATCAATTTTATTTCATCGCGTCCTCCGTTCGCTTAGTTTCTCCGCGTGAAACCACGTCGCGGAGTTTTATCCCTTCGGGACCAGTAAGTAGATAACGCCGCGCCGTCGCGGTCGTCGCGAGAAATTTTTGGCCCCAGATATTGCAGATTAACACAGAGGATAAATCTTTACGACAACCGCGATCTTCGCTTTCTCCGCGCACTCCGCGTGAAACTTCACTTCACCCTTACAACTCCCACTCTTCCTTTATCTCCCGCAATTAAAATTAAATTTCCATTCTTCGCTTTGCGACAAACATTGTAAGACCCTGTATCAATATTCTTCCAGGTAATTCCACCATCATAACTAACGTCTGTTCCGGAAGTGCCCGTGCAAAGAAAAATTTTATTCTGAATATGTTCAACACAACTG
>CBIHPU010000397.1:0-4243 GCA_966211935.1 uncultured bacterium
GGTATCTATATTCAAATAAAGGAAATTTGTCAGCTGAAGAATAAAATTGATACATTGTATCAACCATTGTAATACTTCCGAGAGATAATGTAGCAGTTATGTTGGTCACTGTTTTCAAACGGATAACATTCGGAAAAGAATTGCCGAGTATATTGAGTGTTCCGCTGCCGTCAACGATAGTAGTTACATCACCACTTACAGTACCGTTACCAAAACCTGTTTGAACAGTTCCGGAAATTGCACCAGTGCCATTGGTGGAACCGTAAGAGAATGGGAAAGAATTAAACAAAACGCCTGAATTGCTTAATGTAACAGTAGCTGTTACCGGTGTACCCATAACAACCATATCAATTGTCAAGCCATCGAGTTGATAGCTAGATGTAGTTCCGGTGTAATACGTATAATTTGTTCCTCCCATGGTGTCTTTTTCGGCAACCGTTGAGTTTGTAAAGCTGGAGCCATTTGGCGTTGAAGATGGTGCAACATAATTCTTCATTCCCATCACCGATCCTACCGTGATTGAAGAAAAATTATAAGTCTGACCGGTTCCGGCTGAGCCTAGTCCGGAAACAGAAGATGGTGCTACATCATGATAGTTGAAGTTTTCGCCTACTAAGGGAATATTCGATGATGTAATAGATTGCGCATTCGTGATTGTGAACGCCGCAACAGATAAAATAGAAAAGTAGAGTTTTTTCATGTAGGTTTGTTTTTCAGATTGTTCCAAAAATAGTCAAAAAAAAAGACCCCGCACTTTATTACGGGGTCCATTATTGTAATAGCAGGGGTTTACCCTATCAGTATTAGGCAGATACGAGGTTCATTTTATCAAGAACATCCATTACTTCCTTCACTGCTTTTGCAGAATCATTCAGAAGCTTTGTTTCATCAGCCGTAAGCTTCAGTTCAATTATCTGCTCAATTCCTTTTTTACCGAGTACTACCGGCACGCCTAGGTATACGTTTTTAAGTCCGTACTGTCCGTTCAGCCATGCGCATACCGGGAACACACGCTTCTGGTCGCGAACGATGGCTTCCACCATTTGCGCCGCTGCTGCGCCTGGAGCATACCATGCGGAGGTACCAAGGAGGTTAACGATTTCCCCACCACCTTTTTTGGTACGTTCTATAATCGCGTCAAGTTTATCTTTTGCTATCATTTCAGTTACCGGTATTCCACCCACTGTTGTATATCGCGGCAATGGAACCATTGTGTCTCCGTGTCCGCCCATAAGCACTGCCTGAATATCTTTTGGGGAAACATTCAACTCTTCAGCCAAAAAAGCTTTGTAACGCCCGGTGTCAAGAATTCCAGCCATTCCAAAAACTCGACTGCTGTCAATTTTTGCCGTCAGGTAAGCGCAGTAGGTCATTACGTCAAGTGGATTAGACACAACGATGATCTTTGCGTTTGGAGAATATTTAATTACGTTTTCAGTAACGGTCTTTACAATGTTGGCGTTGGTTGAAATAAGATCATCCCGGCTCATGCCTGGTTTACGCGGCAGACCTGATGTGATTACCACAACTTCTGAATCAGCTGTTTTGGAATAATCGTTTGTAGATCCCTTTATGCGGGTGTCATACATGTTGATTGGAGCTGTCTGCCACATGTCAAGCGCTTTTCCTTCAGCGAAATTTTCTTTGATGTCAAGAACTACAAGTTCATTGCAAAGTTCTTTATGCGCGATAACGTCGGCACATGTTGCACCTACGTTTCCGGCTCCGATTACTGAAATTTTCATAGTGTGTTTTTTTTAGAGGTTGCTAAATTAAAAATTAATGCCAATTCAGAACATTTCCTGAATCATATTCTTGTTCCAATGTTGAAAGAAAGGGAAGTTTTCACCGGTATATAAACAAAAATCCCGGAAATGTTCCCGGGATTCTGATAGCTGAATTAGATTTTTTAAGCGTCAATTTTTGCGTATTTGGCGTTTTTCTCAATGAAGTCCCTTCTTGGAGGAACTTCATCGCCCATCAACATGCTGAAGATCCTGTCTGCCTCTGCCGCGCTGTCTATGGTTACCTGACGAAGTGTGCGCGTATCCGGATTCATTGTAGTTTCCCACAACTGTTCTGCGTTCATTTCACCAAGGCCCTTGTATCGCTGCACGTGAACAGAATCAATTTTTTCTCCGGCCATTTCTTTAATCGCCAGATCACGCTGTTCTTCGTTCCAGCAGTAGCGGAAGTCTTTTCCTTTTTTTACCTGGTAGAGTGGAGGAGCCGCAATGTACACGTGTCCTTTCTCAATCAGTTCACGCATGTGTCGGAAAAAGAAAGTAAGAATAAGCGTTGTAATGTGAGAGCCGTCTACATCAGCATCACACATGATCACGATTTTATGATATCGCAATTTATCTATGTTCAGCGCGCGCTCATCTTCAGTTGTTCCGCGGAAAACTCCAAGAGCTGTGAAGATATTCTTGATCTCCTCGTTCTCGTAAATTTTATATTCAAGCGCTTTTTCAACGTTAAGGATCTTTCCTCTCAATGGAAGAATGGCCTGGTAATTCCTGTTACGTCCCTGCTTTGCCGTTCCACCCGCTGAGTCTCCCTCAACAAGGAACAATTCACATTTTCCGGGATCCGTATCTGAACAATCTGCAAGTTTTCCCGGCAAACCGCTTCCGGTCATTATGCTTTTACGCTGCACCATTTCGCGTGCTTTACGTGCGGCATGACGTGCGGTAGCAGCAAGTACAACCTTGTCAACTATCATTCTAGCCTGTTTGGGATGTTCTTCCAGGTAATTGGTCAGCATTTCACTTACCGCCTGATCAACAGCGCCCATTACATCGTTATTACCGAGTTTTGTTTTGGTCTGGCCTTCAAATTGCGGCTCCTGAACCTTCACAGAAATAACCGATGTTAAACCTTCTCTGAAGTCATCTCCGCTGATCTCGAATTTTACTTTTGACAGAAGTCCGTTCTTTTCTGCGTAGTTTTTTAAAGTTCGCGTTAAACCTCTTCTGAAACCCGCAAGGTGCGTTCCTCCTTCGTGTGTGTTAATGTTGTTGACATAACTCTGTACGCACTCGCTGAACGAATTATTATACACCATCGCAACTTCAACAGGAATGCCCCCTTTTTCGCCTTCCATGTAAATGGTCTCATCAACCAGTTTTTCCTTGCTTGCGTCCAGGTACTCTACAAATTCTTTTAATCCACCTAAAGAATAAAAGACTTCTGACGGAGAATTTCCCTGCTCATCTTTTACGCGTTCATCAGTAAGAACAATTTTAATTCCTTTATTCAGGTACGCCAACTCACGCATACGGGTTGCCAGCGTGTTGTAATTATATTCTGTGGCCGTAAATATGCTTGTATCCGGTTTGAACGTAACGATCGTTCCGCGGTCAGTAGTATCGCCAACAACTTTTACATCAAACAATGGTTTTCCACAAGAGTATTCCTGTACATAAACCTTTCCTTCACGATGTACTTCCGCTTTTAGGTGAGTGGATAATGCGTTCACGCAACTTACACCCACTCCGTGCAATCCTCCGGAAACTTTATATGTGTCTTTATCAAATTTTCCACCGGCATGCAGTACTGTCATCACAACCTCAAGGGCAGACTTTTTTTCTTTTTCGTGCATATCGGTTGGAATACCCCGTCCGTCATCTTGTACAGAGATAAGGGTATCTGGAAGGATACGCACGTCAATCACCTTGCAATGCCCTGCCAGCGCCTCGTCTATTGAATTGTCAACTACCTCATAAACCAAATGGTGGAGACCTTTAACGCCAAAATCACCATTGTACTTGGTCGGACGTTTTCTAACTGCCTCCAAACCTTCGAGAACCTGGATACTGCTTGCGCCATAATTTTTTGGCGATGTTTCATTCGCTACTTCCTGCATAGAATCTGTGTGTTTATTTCTGTTTTTTTGGGTTAAAAAATCCGTGTTTGGATTTTCCTTTCATAACACGTAAATATACTGATTTTGAATGGTTTCTCGGCTATTAAACTTGTTAACATCTGTTGAAAAATTAAGGCGAAAATTGATGAAAAAAAGTTGGAAAATTTTGATCATCCACTCCAAAAAAAAGTGACGATTTTGTAAGCCGATTTGCACATTAAAATGCCCTTTATTTTGAGCGTAAAGAACGATGAATTTTTAAACAGCACATTCAATTTTTTTTTCTTTTTACCTGATCCCGCGCTCATGATCCCCGTCCTGAATGTGGTTGACGCTCCTCACCACTCTGAAGATGTTTGGTCATTACGATGGACT
>CBIHPU010000398.1:0-4239 GCA_966211935.1 uncultured bacterium
CACAGTACAGATAGTTTCTTTAGGAAATAACATTCACATGCAATATGCTCATCACGAGCATAAATTTTTAATTCTGAACGATATCAATTTTATAAAAGCGGCTAATACTGATTTTGTAAACAGCGGCTACCAGCATTTTCGGTACAGTTATAAAATACGCAAATGGATAACCTGGGAGAGCTTTGTGCAGGGACAGTACAATGCTATTATGAAAATTCAGTTGCGTTTGCTGGGAGGTACGGGTCCGCGACTCAGAATTATCAAAAGGGAAGATTTTAAATTATACGCTGCCTGCCTTTATATGTACGAGTATGAAGAAATTTCATTTCCCCGCGTATATAACAATACAAACCGTTTAAGCGCTTATGCGACATTTTCGTGGACTCTGACAGACAACGTTGAATTTTCCGCGACCACATTTTATCAGCCCGCGCTGCATGATCTTTCAGATTATCGACTTGCAGGTGATGGCGCTTTTGATTTTACCATCACAAAAAAACTCGCCTTTAAGATCAACTATAATTTTTTATACGATACACATCAGCCGCCGGGAATTCCTAATTTTATTTATTCGGTAAGAAATGCGCTGAGTTTTAAATTCTGATCAGGTCCGGTCTGCCATCATCTTCTGCACATATTTTCCAATCACGTCAAACTCAAGATTTACAACTGAGCCTGGTTTCAAGTTTTTGAAAGTTGTATGTTCAAATGTGTATGGAATGATATGCACCGAAAAAATATTTTTTTCTGAGCGCACAACAGTAAGACTTACTCCGTTTATACAAATACTTCCTTTTGTAACGGTGATATTTCCTTTGGAAGAATCGTATTCGAATATAAATTCAAAACTTCCGTTCTGATCTTTTATTTCTTTACAGATTCCCGTTTGGTCCACGTGTCCCTGAACAATATGTCCGTCAAACCGACCGTCAGCTTTAAGGCAGCGTTCAAGATTTACCATATCACCTTGTTGCAAATTTTTCAGGTTGGTTTTATCCAGCGTTTCTTTTATCGCGGTAACATCATAATGATCTCCTTCAATCCGTACAATAGTCAGGCATACACCATTGTGACACAGACTCTGGTCGACTTTTAATTCGTGAGTAAAAGGGCAGGAGAGCGTAATTGTTTTGTTCGTGCCTGAAGATGTTATCTTCTCAACTTTTCCGAGTGCTTCAATGATTCCGGTAAACATTCGGTAAAGATATAAATTTGGCAGCGGTTTAGTATTTGACATTGCAGGTAAAATAAAAACTCATAATTTTCCCGAACAGTTGTTCTCATTAAAAAACAACTAAGACATATGGTTTCGGATAATTCATCTTAAATAGATGGATTGTTCAAAGCTTTTTTTCGTGATTGTTGATTTTGCATTTTTTGAAAGTTTAAACAATATTGGAATTATTTGTATGAAACACTTTTATTTTTTCTTTTTTGCGCCATTTGTTCTTTTTGCCCAGGTAAATCGCACGGCAGACGAGCCGGTGAAATGGGATTCAATTCCTTCTGTTTCAGTTATTGCTGATACAGCCTATAAAAACTTTGGCCTTGTAATTTTAAAGGAACATACAATTATCAATATGGGCGAGGTAAAAAAAATCATGCAGGTAAAAGTGCAGAATGCTGATGGCTTAAATTACATCCGCCATATATATTTACCGGAGTCATTTGATCTTACAGATTTGAATGATGGGATTGTATTTGAAAGACGCGGCAGGATTCATTATCCTTTTGATGAAAAGATCGATATCACCGCTTTCGGTGCCAGAAGAATTCTTCCTGGTGACAAGAGTGAACCCCTGGCCTATAAAGTTTCAATGGAAAAAGAATACACATTTGCCGGCGGAAAACCATTAGAGCACATTAAACCCTGCATCGAATTACAGAATATAAACGTGGGTGATGAAATACAAATTATTTATAAAATTTTCTATAACACCGGTGCAGGTTTGCCTGTTTCAAAACGTATTTTTTTCTCAGGATTATTTCCAAAACAGGAAGCGCGGTTTGACTACGCGGTAAAGACTATGCCAAAGAGTTTTGTGCAATTCACGTCGTTTAACGGCGCTGAAAAGTATCTTACAAAGAAAAATATTGAGGTTGGATCTCAATCTTATTCCTGGGAGCTGAAGAATGTCTGGCCAACTTCTCTGGCGCCTTTTTATCGCCCGCAGAACAACCTTCCTTATGTGCAACGGTTTGTTGCGGATGAGAAAAACGCAGTTGTTGATGAGGGTTGGAGTTATGCGGTTAACCTGATATTAAGTGTACTGAACCTTAGAGACGGCCTTGGAACAGAATACAAGGATAAAAATACTACGGGCTTTAATAAATTTTATGATCAGCGGAAGAAGGAATCGCCTGACACTCCTGTTGTAGCGATCATGAATACTATGCACAATTATATTGTGAAAAACACAAAACCTTATTCATCGTTAGAGCGTGAGCTTGCGGCAGAATTTTACAAGCGACCAGGTGAACTGTTGCAGGACGGCAAGATATATATTCCGGATGCTATTTATGTCTACAATCAATTGCTGAAGCGATTGAATACAACGTACTATATGGCTGTAATTGCTGATAAGCGAATCAATCGCTTTGAAATGGCAAGCCCTACTTCATTTGTCACAGGTAGTCCGCTATTTGTACTTACTGGATCGAAGGGCGAGTTATATTATTACTTTCCGAAACGTTCTGAAGTAAGTTATTTCACAAATGAATTTCCATTTTATCTTGAAGGGGCTGATGGTGTTGTGTTCCCTGAAAAAGTGAAAGAAGGGGAGAAAGCGAGCGGAATGGTTGTGAAAACGGCAGGAAGCATCGAAACTGAAAATGTGCGGCAAATTAATCTGAAGGTTACTGTTGATTCGTCAACTTATAATGTCAATTGCGTTGGTAAAGTTTCTCTTCAGGGACAATTCTCAACGTTAACCAGAAATGTTTATCTCCATAAAACAATTGATTCAACAATCAATCCTCTTTACAGAAAAAGCTTATTTCCTGAAAAAAAGATATTGCAGAATAAAATTGAATCTGTGAATTCTTTGTCAGATGTTTTTCCTTTCAGGATGGTAATTGATGTTGGTTTTGAAAGCAAAAACATGACGCGCGTTTCAGGCAATGAAATAACGTTGGATCTAAGTGGTATGATTCACCATGTAATTTGGAACAATGTTTCTTCAGAAGATACGGTCTGCGATTATTACAATGATTTTCGATTCACCGATGTTTTCAGGGCGAAAGTGGTAGTGCCTGCAGGTTATAAGTGTACAAACGCTGCCGCGCTTTCGAAAAAAATAACGAATGAGTTTGGCAGATTTGAAATGAAAATAGTTGAAATGTCCGCTGGCGAATTGTTGGTAGAGAGTTCGTTCAGTTCAGCAAAAGAAATTATTTCGGCTCACTCAAAAAAATCAGTGATTGAAATTTTTGACGCAATACGGATATCGGCCAATCCACAGCTTGTTTTAAAAAAGGAACAGTAAATAAAACTGTAGCCTGCCTGAGCGTTAATACCACCGGAGGTCATTCTTCTGAATAGTGAAAATCAAATTTCTTCACTACTCTTAATCCGAGTATACCTCGCTCAAAATTAATGCTCACTTTGTTTCCTTTCATTGCAGTTCCGGAATAGAAAAATCTCATAGGAGAATAATGATCATATTTATTTCCTTCCAGCTGAATTGACACAGCAACGGTTTCGGTGCCTCGTTTACCGCGAACAGTATAGGGCGTGTAAGTAAAATTATATTCTTCTTTTTCCGGATTAAAACTTAGGTAATAATTAATGTTTAATAATGCATTAACGCAAAAAGGAATAATGATAAAGGCATAATACAGCGGATAAGAGCTGAATTCCGGTTTCTTTGTCGCTTTGAATACTGCAAAACCAATTATTGGTAAAATAACAAACAGAAAAAGGAAAACCGTTCCGGGAATTACTGTACGGAAAGCAACATTAAAAAACAGGATCACCGTAACCCAGAACAATACAAATCCTGAAACGCGTTTCTTTACCGCGAGATGTTTTATACCCAGCCATAAAACTTTCACATTGAGTTTCCTGAAGCTGAACAACGGACGTAAAGTATAAGGAGAAAAGATAAGCGCAACTACAATGGAGCCTGCAAGTCCTCCCGGACCAATAGAAACCGTCATTAAAACAGGCAACACTAAAAAAATAAATACTGCTAACAGGAATAAAAAATGATCTACCAAAACATCTATATACAGGTTGGT
>CBIHPU010000399.1:0-4232 GCA_966211935.1 uncultured bacterium
TTAGATCCCCAAAGTTCCCGGTGCTTGCTGAAGGCGGTGTAGATATTAGTTACAATATCAATGCTATTCGTAAACATCCATCGTCTAAATTAAAAGTGCATAGAAACTTGAATAATGAAATCGCGGTTATAAAAATGTTTCCGGGAATCAGCAGAAAAAATATTGAGTTTGTTCTGAACTCGCCTGAAACACGTGCGGTAATTCTTGAAACGTTTGGCGCGGGAAATTGTCTGACTGATCAATGGTTCACTAAACTCATTGAAAAAACAGTTGACCGCGGAGTAATTATTTTAAATATTACTCAGTGTAACGAGGGGCGCGTAGTTCAGGGGATGTATGAAACCAGCGCTCACCTTGAAAGGGCCGGAGTTATTGGTGGAGCCGATATGACATTTGAAGCCGCGGTTACAAAGCTGATGTTTTTGCTCGGCCAGAAATATTCCCTTGGCAAAATAAAATCACTGTTACAAAAGGACTTGCGCGGAGAACTTACAGTGTAAACAAAGTGTTTCTCTTTTTCCCCGCGATCTTTTTCATTTGCAACTTCATCCCTGAATTTTTTCCGTAGCGTGTTAGCCTGCGCTTGATCCGGATTATGGCTCGCATTTTTAATGTCCGCACTATATCCATCCATCTCCGGGTTGATTTAATCAGTATGAATATAAGTACCGTTCCAGAAGAAAAGAAACATGGTCAGCGCGTACCTGAAAGTCGTGTTGGATATCCATTTAGCTTTGTAACTTCGCCTTCTCAAAAAATCGTTTTGCCAATAATTAATTCTATAGCGGCCTGGCTCATGAAGAAGCGCATTCATCAGATTGAGCTTTTCATGAAATATCCGTTTGATGTACAGGAGGAGTGGCTTCGTAAATTGATAAGCAAAGCGGAAGGGACCGAATGGGGTAGAAAGCATAATTACGCGGAAATTAAAAATTATGAGCAGTTTGTAGAGAATGTGCCCTTGCAGGATTATGAATCGCTGAAATCATACATAGAACGAATCAGGAGAGGTGAGCAGAATATTTTGTGGAGCGAAGAACTAAAATGGTTTGCAAAATCATCGGGCACCACCAGTGATAAAAGCAAGTATCTGCCCGTAAGTCCGGAGAGCCTTGACGGATGTCACTTCAATGGCGGTCGTGACATGGTCACTATTTACTGTAATAACTATCCCGACACAAAATTATTTACAGGAAAAAATCTTGCGCTGGGTGGAAGTCACGTAACTGACTATTGGGGGGATTACCAGAGTTTCCATGGTGATGTCTCCGCTATTGTAATAAAAAATTTGCCAATGTGGGCAGAATACTTTCGTTCGCCGGCGCTTGATATTGCGTTGATGGATAACTGGGAAGATAAACTGGAAATGATGGCCCGTTCAACAATGGAACAAAATGTAACGAGTATAGCGGGAGTACCAAGCTGGATGCTTGTATTATTAAAGCGGATTCTTGAATATAAAAAAGCGGATAATATAAGACAGGTGTGGCCTGATCTTGAGGTTTATTTTCATGGTGGCGTAGCGCTTGGCCCGTACAGGGAACAATTCAAAAAAATATTTGCGAATGATGACATGCATTACCTTCAATTGTATAATGCTTCTGAAGGTTTTTTTGGAATGCAGTTCGAGAAGGAGACTGATGAAATGCTTTTGATGCTGGATTATGGAATCTATTATGAATTTATTCCGGAAAGTGAAATAGAAAAGAAAAATCCGCGCGTGTTACATTTGGGAGATGTGAAAGTTGGAGAGCATTATGAGATAGTTATCAGCACAACGGCGGGACTCTGGCGATATCGCCTGGGCGATGTGATAAAGTTTACCAACCTTGTTCCCTTCAAATTTATTATTACGGGGAGGACAAAGCATTTTATAAATGTGTTTGGTGAAGAATTGATGATTCATAATGCTGAACACGCGTTGAAGGCCGCCTGCGATAAAACCGGCGCAATCATTTCGGAATACACTGGCGGGCCGGTTTACATGAGTGATGACAAAAGCAGCGGCGCGCATGAGTGGATGATTGAATTTGACCGTGAGCCGGACAACCTGCAGTTCTTTGCTGAGGTTTTTGATAACGCCTTAAAACAGGTAAACTCTGATTACGAGGCAAAACGTTTCAATAATTACATTCTGAAGTCGCCTCACATACTTAAAGTGCCTCAGGGTACGTTTTACAACTGGTTAAAGAGCAAGCAAAAGCTTGGAGGACAGTATAAAGTGCCACGTTTGTCCAATGACAGAAAGTATCTGGATGAGTTAAGTAAACTCCTGTAGGTTTTTGGAACGCTTCTTGCATTCATTCTGTTAACGTCAATTTTGTCGTTATCTTCGTATTACTTCTGAAAAAATTATGTTTTCATTTTCAAATAAAATTTTTTTATTTCTTTCACTTATCTGTCTTTCATTTTCAGGCGATGAAAAAAAATGGAAACTGGTTTATACAATCAATTACAACGCCGATTTTTTTACAACGGATAACATCGGAAACATTTATGCTGTAAACAATGATGAGCTTATAAAGTATGGTCCGGGCGGAGCTTTAATGAAAAAATATTCTAACAAGAAATTAGGCAGGATCTATTCTGTTGATGCTTCAAACGCGTTGAGGGTGCTTGTATACTATAAAGATTTTTCGGTGATTGTTATTCTTGATAGTCAGTTGAGTCAGAACGGAGAAAATATACAACTGGAAACTCTTGGTCTGGAACAAAGTGATCTGGCCTGTACATCTTTCAATAACGGGATCTGGCTTTATAATCGTCAGAACGCAGAACTGGTTCGGTTGGATGAAAATCTTCAACCCGTAATTCGTACCGGTAACCTGAACAACATTTTGTCAACTGAACTTCATCCTAATTTTCTTATTGAATACAATGGATATGTTTACCTGAATAATCCTGGTGATGGAATTTTGTTATTCGATATTTACGGAACCTATTACAAAACAATTCCATTGAAAGATTTAAAGTCCTTTCAGCCTCGTGATAGTGAAATTTATTTTGTTTCGGGTAAAGCGCTTGTTGATTATCACACCAAAGAATTGTGGCAGGTGAGTCTTCCTTTTCCTGATACAACAGCTATCAGCGCCCGCACTGAAAAAGGGAATTATTTTTTTCAATTCAGGGATTCGCTTTCTGTTTACACAACTGTTGAGTAGTATCTGCTCAAAATCCATCATCGTCCACTAACATCAGGATCTTTATCAGGAAATCTTTTCACAATGTATGCTTCAATTCATGGTGTATGAATGTCATGGAAAGACTGCCACTTTTTTTATATTTTTATGTAAACGATGAAGCAACTGTCTTACATATTTTTTTTCGTGATCATTGTCCTGTCGTGCAACGCTCAGCGATTTGGCGGAGGAATCAGTTATGGATTTGGATATTCAACGCTGCAATATTCGATTGCTGATAATAATCCGGCATTCTTATATCCTTCAAAATTTATGGTCAGGTATCCTGATCAGAATAATAATGTATTGGAAGGTCAGATGGTGTTTGAGGATCGAAGTTATATTTGGGGTTTTACAGCCCAGTTTGAATGGATGATCTTTAAGGTTCCATCGCGCAGAATTTATCACGGTCCTCATGTTATTGTAAGTTATCAGAAGAATAATTTTATAGAGGCGAATATGTGGGCGCCGGGATATTTTGTCCGTTTTATGCGGAAGAATTCACATACCGGATTTGAGTTGAGTATCCATTGCTTTCCCGCAAATAAATTCATGGTTGAACTGGATAGTATTTCTGCCCCTAAATCAAGTTATATTTTTGACGGAAAAGATTTTGGTGATAGCGTGAAGGCGACCTTTACAGAAACCAAAACTTCTCTCTGCGTTGAGTTATCAGGTATACTTTCACTGAACAGGAAGTTTGACGTGAGATTAAGCGGTGGAGTTTTCTTTGTATTGAAAACAAAACAGGCTACGCGCATAGTTTCGGAAAATGAGCATGACAGTTACGAATTCCCGACACACATTTATGCGCCGGGCGGCAAGCCCGCAGAATTTCCTTTAATAACTCCCGGTTATGTTTATGTGCGCGCTGGTTTGTACATTACAGACTTTGTTGAGCGAAACTGATCACAGTTTAAATTTCATTGGAAGCTGATAATCGATATCCACTGCCTGACCATTTGTTGTTCCTGGTTTCCATTTCGGCATAAGCTTTATAACTCTTATCGCTTCTTCGTTCAGCAATGCGTGCGCGCCTTTCTTTATCCGTAT
>CBIHPU010000400.1:0-4231 GCA_966211935.1 uncultured bacterium
ATTTCTATTGCGAGTTTTTCATCTTTCCGATAAAATTAGTACCAAGTAATAATATTTTATAATAAAATTAATTCAATAAAAAACCCGCTGTCATTAATTACAGCGGGCTCTCAATTCTGAGTAACAGAATTAGATATGAATCACTTCTCAGTATGCATGAGCAGTAGCTTCCATTATAGCTTCACTCATAGTAGGATGCGGATGCACCGCTTTAAGAATTTCATGACCAGTCGTTTGCAAATTAAGCGCGGCTACTAGTTCGGCGATCATTTCTGTAACATTTGCACCAATTAAGTGCGCCCCAAGTAACTCACCATATTTTGCATCGTAAATCACCTTTACAAAACCGTCACTTGCACCTGCAGCTTTAGCTTTTCCAGACGCTGTAAACGGAAATTTCCCAACCTTTATTTCATAACCTGCTTCTTTCGCTTTTTTCTCTGTCATTCCAACAGAAGCGATTTCAGGCTGACAATATGTACAGCCAGGAATATTATTGTAATCAAGCGGTTCTACGTGCATTCCTTTGATATGTTCAACGCAAAGAATTCCTTCCGCGCTGGCAACGTGCGCCAAAGCCTGACCCGGTGTAATATCTCCAATAGCATAATAACCCGGAACATTAGTAGCGTAATATTTATCCACTTTCACTTTTCCCTTATCGGTTGCAATGCCAACTTCTTCAAGTCCTATTCCCTCAATATTCGGAGTAATCCCAACCGCCGAAAGAACTATATCCGCCTCAAGAATTTTCTCACCTGACTTGGTTTTTACTTTTGCCTTACAACCACTTCCTTTTGTATCAACACTCTCAACACTTGCTTCAGTCATTATTTCAATACCAACTTTCTTAAATGAACGCTCAAGCTGCTTAGATACATCTTCATCTTCTACCGGCACAATATTAGGCATGAACTCAACAATCGTAACCTTGGTTCCCATTGTTGCATAGAAATAAGCGAACTCAACACCAATTGCTCCAGATCCAACAACGATCATGGATTTAGGCTGAGAAGGAAGACTCATCGCTTCGCGGTAACCAATAATTTTCTTTCCGTCCTGCGGAAGATTTGGTAATTGACGGCTCCTCGCGCCTGTAGCAATGATGATGTGTTTTCCTTCAAGAACAGTAACTTTTCCATCAGCAGCTTTTACTTCAACTTTCTTTCCTGGCTTTACTTTTCCAGTTCCGGAAATAACTTCAATTTTATTTTTCTTCATCAGGAATTGCACACCTTTGCTCATTCCTTCTGCTACGTCACGACTTCTTTTGATAACTGCTGAAAAATCAGCTTTTACATTATCAGCGGCTAATCCATATTCTTTTGCATGATTGAGATATTCGAACACCTGCGCGCTTTTCAGCAAAGCCTTGGTTGGAATACAACCCCAGTTAAGGCAGATGCCTCCCAACGCTTCTTTTTCTACTATTGCAGTTTTGAATCCAAGTTGCGAAGCACGGATAGCGGTAACATAACCTCCAGGTCCGCTTCCAAGCACTATTACATCATAGCTCATAATTCAGTTTTTAGAATTGCGAATGTAGGGTTTTTACAGGAAAAAATAAAAGCAATGCGTTCATTGTCTAAATTAGCAGGATGAGTATGAACAACGAGGGAATAAAACTTTATTCAGAATTCAAATTTCCGGCAACAGCGCGCATTTTAGGTACGGTGCTGGGTTTACTAGGAATTGGACTGACTGCTTCCAGTCCTGGAATGGCAATTATCGGAATTCCATTGATTGCTGCCCTGTTAGGCAGTTGGGGATTATTTATCAGCGGAACCTTTTATCCTGAAACGAAAGTGATCTTTACCAACCTCACATTTTTTGGTTTTCCGGTTAAAAAGAAATACGAAGAGATTGAGCCTGATCACATAACATTCAGTCGTTCTATTCTTACAAGTAAAATACAAGTAGGCCCAAGAGTTGCGGGGGTTACAATAGATTCTTCTGATTACCAATACAACGTTTTTATGATTTACAATAAAAACAAAAAAGAGCTGGTTCACAGTATTAACGATTACAAAGAAGCGAAAGAGATTGCTTATTCTCTGGCCACACAAATGAACTTAAAAATATTTTCCGCAATTGATCATCCGAAAAAATGGATCAATCCTGTTACAGGAGAAGAAACAGTTGCGGTAATTAAACGCAAACGCTGATTAATCTCTGCATTTTTCATTTCACTGTTTAGCGGTTTCAATTGTTATATTTGCGGTTCTTTATGGATAAAATTTTAAAAACAGTTGAGATCAAAAACCGCCGAGCTTCGTTCGATTATGCTTTTCTTGAAAAGTATATCGCGGGTATGGTTTTAACGGGAACTGAAATTAAATCTATACGTCAGGGAAAAGCCAGTCTTGCGGAAAGTTATGGCGTATTTGTAAAAGGGGAACTGTTTGTCCGGAACCTCCAGATAACGGAGTACGAAAAAGCAAAACATTTCAACCACGATCCGAACCGCGATAAAAAGTTACTCCTCACAGCAAACGAACTTAAAAAGATTGAAAAGAAATTAAAGGACCAGGGAATCACAATAGTTCCCACGCGACTCTTTATTAATGACAAAGGTTTTGCAAAGCTGGAGATTGCTGTTGCGAAAGGAAAGAAAACATTTGACAAGCGGGAAGACATTAAAAAGAAAGATACCGAGCGGGAGCTGATGAGAAAATTAAAATAAACAAAACACGTGCTTTAATATTTCGGAAAATAAGCCGGATGCAATTCATTATACTTTTTCAAAAAGTAAGTCATCTTTTTTTTACGCAAACGTTTTTTCAAAGCTGAATACTCATTATACAAAACTGAATCGCGCTTTAAAATTTCATCAACACTTTCCGCTGTAGCCAAAACAGTTCGCCCGGAATAAAAATCGAAAAGGAATTGCCTTGTTTCTTTAGCTTTTAATGGTGTACCGGTAATTGTAGATCCACCCGCGTTCTGGTAAGGATCATAAAAAGGACTATCAGTATTCCGAAACGCTTCAACTGAAATTGTTCCGATGAAATGACTGACGCTTCCGAAAACTGCAATGCGGCAAAAGGTCCCTTCCACATTCAAATACACAACGTTGTTCTGCACATAACAAAAAACACAATCAACCGGAACAAGTTTAATTCCTGTTCCTACTCTTACTACCAGGGTATCCGCATCCTCTATTACTTTATTATAAAAATCAAGTTGATTTTTTTCCACCTTGGTAAGGAGATACGCGCGTGGAATAGCGTTCCCTTTACGAAAATCAGTGTAGTCCAGGTAAATTCCTTCGTTGAAATAATAATCTTTGGAATAACGAACTGAATCCGGATTATTTGGAATATTCAGATAACCCAATGCATTATAAAGTGTATCCTTTACCTGTGCCATTCCGCATGAGGTCAACAACAAAACAACAATTACCGGCAGAATACTCCTCATATTAAATATCCGAAATTTAAGTAAATTTACTGTGAACCACTCGCAAGATCGAAAACTTCATACTATGAAATCGACAACTGTAAACCGATACGTTTTTATTTCTCTGTTCTTTTTCTGCATAACGTTTTATTATGCGCAACTTAACAAATGCAACGCTTCGTTTATTCAGCTAACGGCAAATGCAACAAATTTTCCTAAAACCTACACCGTACTTATTAAAGGTGATTTAGAAAAACTGAAAACTGTCCAGGATAATTATGGAGTTAAAATAAATTATCACTACGGAAATATTGGCAGCATCACAGGATCACTTGCAAACCTGGTTTATCTTTCCAATTCGGTTTTGATACAACGCATGGAGCTTGCAAAAAGTTTGTACATGCGCCCACTGAATGATACGATGCGGGTTAAGAGCAACATTAACGCCGTTCATGCAGGACAGGCCCCATTATCAAAAGCGTATACAGGAAAAGGCGTGTTAATGGGAATGATAGATTCAGGAATAGATTTCAATCATCCGGACTTTAAAGACTCAACCGGTAAATCACGTATTCTTCACATTTGGGATCAGACATTTCCGGTTGCAGGAAATACGCCTCAGCCATTTGGTTACGGCCAGGAATGGGACAGTTCATTTTTTAATAATGGAACGTGTCCGCACAACGATCTTGCATGGTGGGGGCACGGTACTCACACAACAGGAATTTCTGCGGGAAACGGAGGACAAAACGGAAAGTTTAAAGGAGTTGCTCCGGATGCAAACATCATCATGGTGGCTATTGATTTCTATTCAACATATGCCACAATAGCG
>CBIHPU010000401.1:0-4215 GCA_966211935.1 uncultured bacterium
AAAGCTTAACTATTTGTCCGAAGTCGAAGTTTGTTTCTCCCTGTTTTGCTGAAACGTTTGTTGGAATAAATGTGTGAAAGGTATAGTTCACTCCCCACTTTACATCGTGACGCGTATTCGGGAACCAGGAGAAATCCATTTTGGCGTTCCAGTCTCTTATGCCGGAAAAGATTTTAAACTCAAATTCATCTTCAACAGCACCGAATGAAAAATCATAATGAGAAAAAATGAGCGAAGTATTTGAGAAAAGTTTTTTATTGAAAATGTGGTTCCACCTGAAGCTGGCTGTAGTGTTGCCCCAGGGAACATTCACATTGAAGCCTACATTCTGATCCTGAAAATGAAAAACATCCCTTCCAAAATATCCGCTGAAATAAATTTTGTTCTTATCATTAAAGAGATAATTGAATTTTGCGTTCAGATCATAGAAATAATAACTGGTTCCGTAAAAAGGGTTTCCTTTTCTGAAAATTGGTTTGGTGATTACATCGATGTATGTTCTTCTTGCGGAAATAATAAAGGATGAAGTGTCTTTTATTATTGGTCCCTGCAGTGTAAGTCGGGACGAAATAAGTCCAATGCCACCATCAACCTGGAATCGCTGGTTGTTTCCTTCTTTCATTTGAATATCAAGAACGGACGATAGCCTGTTTCCATATTGTGCCGGAATTCCTCCTTTTACCAGAGTAAGATTTTTTATGGCATCACCGTTAAAGACTGAAAAAAATCCCATTAGGTGAG
The DNA here is from genome assembly GCA_966211935.1 of uncultured bacterium. Taxonomy (GTDB): domain Bacteria; phylum Bacteroidota; class Bacteroidia; order B-17B0; family Aurantibacillaceae; genus AM-1111. The sequence continues at coordinate 742 of CBIHPU010000401.1, forward strand.
ATGCGTTGTAAACCACCGCTTCATCCAGCAAAACCAGGTTCTGATCCGGACCGCCGCCACGCACATAGAAACCTGTTTGACCATCACCCGAAGATTTAACGCCAGGAATAAGTTGAATTGCTTTCATCACATCAACTTCGCCCATAAATTGTGGCAGCGTTTTTATTTGCTCCACATCCATGCTTACGGTTCCCATCTGTGTACCCGTTACATTTTTATCGGAGCGCTCACCGCTTACTACAATTTCTTCCATTGCAACCTCCTGCGGCATCATGGCGATATTGATGACCTGATCTTTATTGAGCTCAACTTTTCGTATTATGGTTGCATAACCGGTGTAGGAATACAATACATTATAAGAGCCGGCGGGGACCGTGATTGAATAAAACCCATATGTGTTTGCACCAACTGCCTTGTTCAATTCCTGAATGTAAACGCTGGCGCCAATCATGGCTTCCCCGTTTGTTTTGTCGGTTATTTTTCCTGAGATGGTAAAGTTTTGGGAGTGAAAAATGGAAGCGAACAGACAAAGCAATCCAACCGAAAAAATTCTATTTCTGCACGCAGTAACCATCATAAGCAAAAGTCGTTTATTTATATCTGGCAGGAAAAGAAAAAGTCATTTAAATTAAACTAAAATTTATTTCCTGATTAATTGAGGTAATTCTACACACTTCATATCTTTTTTATTCATGCATAATGTAGTAAATTTGCATCCTCAATATCGGGCTGTAGCACAGTTGGTAGTGTACCAGTATGGGGTGCTGGGGGTCGCGCGTTCGAGTCGCGTCAGCCCGACTTATCCTGACCGGAGGCGTCAGGATTTTATTGTCAGTTTCTTGTCTGTTTCTCAATAAAAAAATCCGGCCAATTGAACCGGATTTTTTTATTGAGGATTTTTTAAAATAAATTAATGATTAATTTCTTTGATTCTTTATAGCGTGTTCCCGAAAGTTCAACTATGTATGAACCTTTTCCCAATGAAATTTCCTGGCTCAGGTCGAACTTGTAATTTTCTTTTGCATTCAGGCTAACGCGCTTTACAAATAATTTTCTTCCAACCAGGTCATAAACTGTTACGATAAAATCATCTTTCTGAAAAGAACTGAAAGCAACAACAGTATTGTTTCCGTCAGAAGGATTAGGATAAATATCAAATGAATTGAAAGTCTTCTTTCCCCTGTGTACGAGAACGGTTTTACTTGAGTTCATTCCGTCTTTAGTGGATTCAGAAATCTTGTAATAAGAAATCTCGTCATAAGGATGATTATCGGAGAAAGTAAAAGAAGTTTGTCCTTCAACAGCCTGAACAGTTCCTATGGTTTCAAATTCATAACCATCAACTGAACGGTCAACGTTGTATGTTGCATTTCCTTTATCGCTCGTTTTCCATTTAACAATGTTAGATGCACCAACTGCTTCTGCGTTTAAATCCAGTAACTCGAGCGGAAGAATGATGTTGCAGGTTGGACAATTCGGTGTGAACTTCCACGCTGTATTATTAACGCTCCATTGAGTCGGCGCATTAGTGCCAGCTGGAACAACCGCAATAGTTCCTGTCCTGCGTTCCAGCCAGTACATACAACCTGGTTGTCAATATAAATTTCAATCTCATTTGTCGTCTCATACAGTTTGACCTGCCCCTTAAATAGGTCTGTGGTACAACTGAAATATGGTACGTTATTAAATGAAATCACAAATCTCCTGTTAGGTGCAACTCCAAGCGTTTGATAAAAAATATCAGTTGTTGCAGAAACCGCTGGATTAATATCGTGCCAGGGAGCCATAATACAATTTCGCGGAGCATTCGTCGTATTAGGAACAGGCCCGGAAATTGACCACGCTGAATATCCTGCGGGAGCAGCGTTAGTAGAACCTGGTAAATTGAATCCGCAACCGTATTTATCAAAAATCAGATAAGAGTTTGAAGAAACAAGCAATTGGGTATACTGAACTCCATCAAAACAAAACGTGAAACCTATCGGAACATAAGATGGAGAAAACTGATCGTCAGGAAAGTTCAGGCCGGTTCCAGCCGTATATGAATCAGTTGTATTGAACGTTGTGTTTGCAACGGAATAAGTTAAATTACAACTTGTAACTGTAGCTGACGTGACTGAAATATTAAAAGGGGTACAGTTTGGAGTAGGCCAGGTATCTACAACGATGTAGTAAGTATTACCCGCTGTAAGCGCAACACCGCACAAACTTGGATTTCCGGTTCCACTGGTAGCGCTGGCAACGCAAACGGCTGGTCCTGCACTTGGACAATTTTGTGTTACAAACAAACCTGTTGAAGACAACGTACCTGTTAATGAAATATCCACGGTTACGTTAGCTGCAGGTATATAACGGAATACATAATCTTCACCATTCATATAACTGGAAGCACATTCATCTGCTGAGGTGTAATCATTCCCTTTGCAGCAGGTGGTTAAACCATTTGCAGTGAATGGCAGTGCCCCGATAATGTGCGGATTGGATGTACACGAAGTTCCGAGCGGCGCGGTTACAGGAGCAGAAATCGAAATGTCATATGTGTAACAGCTTGGAGCGGGCCACGAATCTATGATGAGATAGTAAGTTGTACCCGACGTAACGTTTACGCAGAAACTCTTAGATGTGTTTGAGTTTTGTTCATTAGCCACACAGGTTCCAGAAAAAGGACATCCCTGGTACAACATCATTCCTACAGTTCCGGATGTGTTTGACTGCGTAATGGTAACCAATCCTGTTGAGGTTGGAGTAAAAACATACACTTTGTCTTCACCGCCATAATAAGATGAACTTCCGCAAATGTTTGCAACGTTGGAACCGGTTATGTCATTTACTGCTCCGCAGGTTGTCTGTCCTGTTGCAGAATATGGTAACGCTGCAATGTTCGTAACACCTGTTCCGAGTGAACCGGGACATGTTGGCGGGTTGGTGATACAGACACTGAATGTTGAAGTAGTTGGAGCACCGGAATAATAATCGTAAATCCGGACCCAATAAGTTTGTCCGACTGTTAATCCGGTTATGGTTGCACTGCCACTTCCTCCATAAGGAAAACTCGCATCGTTGCAGGTTAAAGAAGTTGGAGACGCGCAAGTGCCTGAATAAACCTGAACCACAGGATCGAAACTTGATGATGCCTGAACATTTACAACCTGTGTTGTGTTTGCTGCAATAAATGAATACCAAACATCATCGTTAGCCGTTCCAACGCAACCGGCAAGAGATTGTGTTGCAGAAGCCGTAGTGCCGGCTGTGTAAGAACACGATGCGCCCGGTGTCAGACTTACGGCTCCGGAACAGTTGTCGTTCGCGGGTCCCGGTGGCGGTTGAGTGACACAAATACTGAAGGTTCCGACGGCATCTCCGCAGTACTCCCAAAATCGTATGTAATAAGTTGCTCCGGGAGTTAATCCAGAAAGAGAAAGATACGGCATTGCACCGTTGGGACTTGAGTCATCATCACAACCCAATAAAGTT
>CBIHPU010000402.1:0-4196 GCA_966211935.1 uncultured bacterium
TGTACTTTTTAAGCAACTTTAAATTTCCAGCCAACACTTCTTTTCCGTCAATAGTTCCCTTTAATCCGTGACCTGATATTTCCTCTATGCCTTGAACAGTAACACCTTTTATTAAATCTCCTGCATGTTTAGTAATTGCAGTTGCTATCGGGTGAGTAGATTTCCCTTCAATAGCAGCTGTGAGTTTTAATAATTCTTTCTCATCAATTCCAACTGGAACAATCTGCTGAACTTTGAAAACACCTTTAGTAAGCGTTCCTGTTTTATCCATAACAACGGTATTTACTTTGGTCATTACGTCCAAATAGTTTGAACCTTTAAACAAGATACCGTTTCGGGAAGCTAAACCAATGCCTCCAAAATAGCCTAAAGGAATTGAGATAACCAAAGCGCAAGGACAAGAGATCACAAGAAAAACCAACGACCTATAAAGCCAATCATTGAAAACATAATTACCAACAAAGAGCGCAGGTAGTAAGCAAATGCCTACTGCCAAGAATACGACAATGGGCGTATAGATTTTTGCAAATTTTGAAATGAATAATTGTGTTGGTGCTTTTCGTGCAGTAGCCTCTTGTACCAATTCCAAAATTCTCGAAAGTTTACTGTCTTTAAAAAGTGCAGTTACTTTTATTTCTGATAAGGTATTCAGATTTATCATACCCGCTAACACTTGTTCGCCCTTTCGTTTTGTATCGGGTTTGCTTTCACCTGTAAGTGCGGCAGTATTAAAAGCTGATGTATCAGAAATCAATTCACCATCTAATGCTACTTTTTCTCCGGGTTTTACTTGTATGGTTTCTCCAATTTTTACTTCGCTTGGTGAAATCGTTGTTATTGTTCCGTTTCTAATTACGCTAACTGTATCAGGGCGAACATCCAGCAAAGCTTTGATACTACGTTTGGCACGTTTAACTGCTGCTGATTGAAACAACTCGCCAACCGCATAAAATAACATAACAGCCACGCCTTCTGAATACTCGCCAATAAAGAACGCTCCAATAGTGGCAATGCTCATTAAAAAGAACTCTGAAAAGAATGCACCTTTTGCTATTGAATTAACAGCATCTTTAATTACCGGAATTCCCACAGGAATATAAGCTACGATATACCAAACGAGACGGACATAACTTTTAAAGAACCCCGGCTTCAAAAAATTATCAAGCACAATTCCAGACATCAATACAATAAAGCTAATAATAGCAGGTAGGTATTCTTTCCACGCAGATTCCTCATCATGGTCGTGATCATGTCCTTCATGCGAATGCTCTTCCGCTTTCGCATAAATTTTATCCTCTAAGGTGCAGCAGGTCATTTTGCCTTGTGCATCATAGGTATGTTTATGGTTTGGATCAGTATTAATCATTTTTGTTTTTTTTAATTTGGTGGGCGAGAGTACCTGGCTATGAAAAAAGTCTTTATCAAACTTAAAAGAAACCAAGCCTCCGCCCATAATATTTTAATGTGCGTGTCCTCCTTCTTCCTCGCTGTTTTTGATTTTAGCGAGTATATCGTAGGCTCCGTTTATTACGATTAAAGATTCATTACTCAATCCTTCTTTCATTTCAACTTCTGTAAATCCTAATTCACTTATTCCTTTTGTTACTTCTAACATTTTAAAATGATTCGCTTCTTTTTCCGCAACAAAAACGTAATCCTTCCCTTCAAAATTCACTATGGCTTCGTTTGGAATAGCAGGTAGACTTTGAGTTCCGGCTTCAACATAAGCTTTTAAATACATTCCCGGCAACAAATCTAAATCTTCCTTGTCTAAATGGCAATGAATACGAACTGTTCTATCTTCACTAATTTCTCTGCCTATTAAATAAACAGTTGCTGTACGTTCATCTGTTTCGTTTGCTAAAGTAAAACGAACTTTTTGTCCTAATTTTATTTTAGGAACATCTTTTTCAAACACAGTTAACTCAGCATGGAGATGTTCGGTATCCACAATTTTAAACATTACATCTGTTGGATTCACATACATTCCAATGTTTACGTTTACATGTGTAACGTATCCACTGATAGGAGAATTAATTGAAATCGTGTTTTGAATGGTTTGGCTTGTCAATTTCTCGCCATTTATTCCCAACATCATTAACTTGGCTTTTAAGCCTGCATTTTTAGCAAGCATACTTTCGTATTGTGATTTTGCCTGTTGCAATGTTTTTTGGGAGTTCACATTATCCTTCGATAATTCCTGTTGCCTTTTGTATTCCAATTCCAAATATTCCAATTGGCTTTTTGTTTCAAGGAAATCCTGTTGCATTTGAATGTAATCAGGATGCTGCATTACCACTATGGCTTGCCCCTTGCTTACTTTCATGCCCTGTAGCAGTTCTGTACTTTTTACAAAACCGCCCATTGGTGCAGATATACTCACTAAATTTTGCGGTGGCACATCTAACATACCGTTTACTTTGATAGCACCGCTTAAGTCTTTCATTTCTATTTTACCTAATTTCAGGTTAATGATTTTTACCTGTTCAGGTGTTAATTCCACCACACTTGCTTCTTCCTCGTGATGTTCTTCTTGTTTTGTTTCTTCTGTTTTGCTTCCGCATGATGCAAATAGAACAGCGATGAAGAGAAGTGCAAGCGTTTTATTTATGATTGTCTTTTTCATATTTCTAATTTTAATATTATTTTTTACCTAACAAAAATTCGAGTTTTATAATGCTTTGGTTGTATTGATTTAAGCTTGACAAGTGGTTGGATTTAATTGTTAAAGCGGTTCTGATGCTTTGCAAATATTCCACATAACCAATTTCTCCGTTTTTAAAACCTTTATCCGCTTGTTTGATTATCAATTCAGCATTAGGGATAGCACTTTTTTCATAATACTCCAAGGTGTTCTTATCCTGCATGTATTCCTGCAAGTATTGTGAATACTGATTTTGCACATTGGTTTGGTATTGCTCAAAATTGCTTTCCATTACTTTTTGATTCAATCCGGCTGCTTTTACTTTAGCTGTTTGCGGAACGATCCAAAGCGGAATTGAAACACCAACCTGAAATCCGGTAAAGCGTTTTGAAGCACCGTAGTAAGTATCCGTTCCGTTGGTGTTTTGATAACCAATTAAAGACTGATTAAAATAACCTAAAGTAAATTCAGGAAGCACTTTTGCTGTCTCAACTTTCTTTTGCTTGTTGCTGATCTCAATTTGTTGTTTCATATACAGCAAATAAGGATTTTGAGCATAAGCTGTGCTGTCTGAAGGGAGGCTCAGTTCCAGTTTAACAATTTGCTTTTGTTCAATTTGAACAGGTGCTTTACTATTCATTAAAGCTTGCAACTGCGATTGGTATATCAAAACATTCGATTGGTTTTGCGCTAATAAGTTTTTTATTTCCATCAATTGAGTTTCAGCAGTTGCTTTTTCGAGCAAGGTATTTTCACCCGCTTTAAAACGACTGTTGGATGCATTGGCAAAAGAAGTATAAATACTATCCTGACTCATTAATAAATTTCTTTCTGCTTGCAGATACTCTAAATAATGATAAACCGATTTCACCTGATTGATCAATTCGTTTTGGGTTAACTGCAATTTTAATTCGCTTCCCTTGATGTTGGCTTTGTTCAATTGGCTTTGAGAACCCAACTAATTTCACGATCAAAGACCTTGTTATCAGTATTAATAGAATTGTATTGACCGTACATTAACGACACATTGGTTTTGCCAATATCCGTTGATGTTTTCTTTAATGCTTTGCTGTAATCAATTTCAAAGTTTCCTGCTTTAACACTTGCATTGTTCTTTAAGGCTCCGTCAATAGCTTGTTGTAAGCTAATACCGTTAGTTGTTTGTGCATTGCTTAATGCAGGAATTAATAGTAATAAAATAATTACAACAGTATTAACCGAAATGTTTGGTTTTGATTTCCCGATTTTCTCAAAGAACCAATACAACACAGGTAATACTAAAAGCGTTAGCAATGTAGCGGTTAATAAACCTCCTATCACAACGGTTGCTAATGGTTTCTGAACTTCAGCACCTGATCCGTGCGAAAGTGCCATTGGTAAAAAGCCCAAAGAGGCAACCAATGCTGTCATAATCACCGGACGCAAACGCACCGATGTTCCTTTCAGGATGATTTCTTTTATATCTGTCATACCTTCTGTTTTTAATCTGTTAAACTCTGCTATCAACACAATTCCATTTAATACTGCTACTCCAAACAAAGCAATAAAACCA
>CBIHPU010000403.1:0-4191 GCA_966211935.1 uncultured bacterium
TAGAAGTGTCAATGATGAAAGTCAGTAGTAATTGGGTACTGTCCAAATTTCTTATTCCAGATTCTCGGTCATCTCAACTCTTTCCGCAAACTCTTCAATCATTTTTTCATTGAAATGCGGAATGTCTTTTGGTTTACGGCTTGTAACCAGATTATGATCAAGCACAACAGGTTCGTCTGACCATTTTGCGCCGGCTTTTTTCATGTCTTTTTCTATTGCAGGATAGGAAGTAATTCTTTTTCCTTTTACAATTCCCGCTTCTGCGAGAATCCACGGCGCGTGACAAATAGCTGCAATTGGCTTATCGGATTCGTAGAATTTTTTTACGAAGCTTACCACATCTTTATTTTTTCTGAGCTTATCCGCGCTCTTAGATCCGCCTGGAAGAAGCAACGCGTCATAATCAGATGGTCGGGCATTCTCAATTGTTTTGTTTACTGAAAACCAATCTCCCCATCTCCATTGTTTCCATCCTTTTACTTTTCCACGTTGTGGAGAAATTATTTCTGTTTTCGCGCCTGCAGCTTCAAGTGCTTTGCGTGGTTCGGTCATCTCAACCTGCTCAAAACCGTCGTCCACTATTATGGCGACTTTTAAATTGCGGAGATTTTCCTGCATGGTTTTTTTCTTTAGAAGGAAAAAAATTGTGCCGGGATGAAATTTAATGCAATATGATTAAGTGCAAGCTTCGGATGATGCTTAAAAAAAAATGTAACAGGCTCTTTAACGCGTGAGAAGAAAATATCCTTTCACTTTACTTTCTTCTCCGTCTTGTGTTTTGTAGTCAGCGATGTAATAATACGTACCCTCGCTGGCTTTCTGCCCGTTGATAGTTCCGTCCCATTTTTCAGTAGGTGAACTTAACACGGCAACAACTTTCCCCCAGCGGTTAAAAATCGTCATGCTTAGCTCTGCAATGCACATTGTATCCAGCTGATAATATTCGTTTGTCATGTCGCCGTTAGGTGTGAAGACAGTGGGAATTTTTATTTCCGTGCAAAGATCTGGCGGCACAAGTTTGTTGCACGATTCAGTTATCCGTGACACAAAAATATCTTTCAATCCAAGCGCACTTATGTTAACATCACCAAACGTTGCGGTTTGAGAATAGAATCCGCAGACGTAAACATTACATGAATCATCTGTCGCTAATCCATTACCGCGATCCTCTACCGGCGATCCACCCTGCAGCGCCCACTGCCATTTTCCGCTCGTGTCAATACTCGCAACAAAAACCTGCACATCATTTGTACTTATCAACGGAATTTGTGAGCTGAATTTTGCGCTGTCCCTGAATTCTCCCGTTACATAAATGTTTCCTTTTGCATCGCCGATAATTCTGTTCCCTCTCTCATTTCCGCTATTGGACCCTGCTCTCTTACCCCAGACCCAGTTTCCATTCGATTTAATTTTCGCTACAAAAATGTCACGTCCATTGGGACCACCATAATTATTGATCGTGTCACCATCAAAAGAAACTTTGTCCCTGAATTCTCCTGTTACATAAACGTCGCCGTATTTATCTACCGTAACGGAATTAGCGCGATCATCATATGCGCTGCCCGCGGTTCTAACCCATTTTTGTGTTCCCGCGCTGTCAAATTTCACTACAAAAATATCAATGCCTCCTTTGCTTACAGCTGTATCGTTTCCAAACTTTGCAGCGCTGCCCCAAAATCCGCCAGCAATATAAACGTTAGCGGAATCATCAATTGCGATCCGGTTATCACGCTCACCGTCTGTAGCTTTAAAAGTTTTTGCCCAGAGAAAATTTCCCGCCGGCGTTATCTTGGTTACGTAACCTACCGAATCTCCCGGCATCACTGTGATATTGTTGTTGCCTATGTGCGCAATTGAAGGTGTGGGTGAATATTCATTGGAAATAAATCCGGTCAGATAAATATAACCCGCTTTGTCTACTACAACATCGAAGCCGTGGTCATCCGAGCCTCCTCCTGCGCCAATCAGCCATTGGCAGTTTCCATTAAGATCAAATTTGCCGACAAAAATTTCATCAGCAGAACCAGGATATACAGTGGAATTACAGGTTCCGAAATTAGTTTGCACCCAACAGCAACCGGTTACGTAAACAAATCCGTTCTGCTTGTCTACACACATTCCAAGCACACGCTCGTCCCAACCGCCGGATGCAATTTTAACCCATTGCCAGTTTCCGAATTTGTCAAGTCGCGTGAGAAGCCCCTGTTTTCCAAAACCGCTCTGCGCCGGTACGGGGCCAAAAACTACGTCATTGGTGGTAGTACTGTTGAAATAGCCACAAACGAAAATGTTTCCGTTATTGTCAATGTCCATGTCAATTCCTTTATCGGATTTGCTGCCGCCGCCAGACACTGTCCAGTCCCAGGTTTGGGCCATACAAACTGAAGGGAAAACAAGTATAATTAAGGTGCGAAGTAAGATGTTTTTCAATGGAGTAATTTTTCTCACCCTAATTTACGAAACACTAACTGAATAAAAAATTATTCGGCAGGAATAGTTTGGGTCTAGTTAAATTCCGTAAGAAAAAGAATGAAAATCATTCAATTTTGAAACTTAACGGTTCAGGCTGCTTATGATACAGGCACAAAAAAAGTCCTCATATTTTGTATGAGGACTTTTCAAAATTTAATCAGGAATTATTCTTTGATGATTCTGAAGTGTTTGGTTCCTTTTTCTGTTTGTACAATCACAAAATAAAATCCGGCAGGCAATGCGCTTATGTCTGCTTTAGTTGAGTTTTCTATTTTTCCGGATAATATTCCGGCAGAAGAGTAAATCAGAACAGAATTTATTTTTTCATTCGACTGAAGATTAAGAATCCCGTTGGTTGGATTTGGAAAAGCAGTTACCTGGAGTTCGTCGGAAATTTCCAAGTCATTTCCGGATATTTTAGCATAAGGGTCCGCATTCTCATTCACAATAATTGCCTGCGAAGGAGTTGTGACGCTACATGCATTGCCATATGGAAGCCATACTCCACCAACATAAGCAGCTACTTTTATACTATATGTTGTGTTGTAAGTAACAGAAGCAATCCAGTTCATTTGAAAGTTCAACAAATTATTTCCTCTTGTATAAATTAAAACGTTATTCGATGGATCAGTAAGTTGGTACCGGTAGTTAGTTGCGCCTGGAACTGAATTACAGTAGAGGATCTGTGAGAGAGAAGATTCTATAATGCCGCAGGACGAAGCTGCCAACTGGGTTGATGCAGATGATGGGGTAGTTACATTGCATGCTGTTCCATAGGCCAGCCATTCACCTCCAACATATGCGGCAACTTTAATGCTGTAGGTTTTATTGTAACCTATTGAAGCCACCCAATCCATTTGAAAATTTGTAAGATAATTCCCTCTGGTATAAACTACAACGCTGTTTGCAGGATCTGTTATCTGGTAACGGTAATTTGTTGCGCCGGTAACGGAGACACAATACAACACCTGACTTAAACTGCTTTCAACTATTCCGCATGATGATGGTGCCAGCTGTGTTGAAGGTGCAGAAGGTGTAGTTACCGTGCATGATGATCCGTATGGTAACCATTCACCGCCAACATAAGCGGCAACTTTAATACTGTATGTTTTATTGTATCCTATTGAAGTAAGCCAGTCCATCTGAAAATTTGTAAGCTGATTTCCTCTCGTATAAACAACAACACTGTTTGAAGGGCTGGTTATATGATATTTGTAATTTGTAGCGCCGACAACAGCATTACAGTAAAGCACTTGTGCGAGACTTGTTTCTACTATGCCGCAGGAGCCGGTTGCCAGCTGAGTAGTGGGCTGAGCAGGAGTTGTAACAGAACAAGCCTGTCCGTATGCAGACCAAACACCTCCAACAAGAGCTGCTACTTTAACGCTGTAGGTTTTTGCATATCCCACTGAACTAAGCCAACCCATTTGAAAATTAGTGAGGTTGTTGGCCCTTGTGTAAATATAAACGCTGGCATCAGGAGCAGTCAGTTCGTAACGGTATTTTGTTGCGCCGGAAACCGGAACGCAGTATAAATCCTGATTCAACGAAGTAACGGTTATTCCGCAATAAGCATTCTGTAGCTTTGTAACTCCTGCTGCTGTTACAGTAACGCTTACGTTAGCTGTATTGCTGCATCCCTGGCTGCTTGTTCCGGTTACTGTGTAAGTAGTAGTTGATGATGGCGAAACACTAACCGAACTTCCACTTAATGATCCG
>CBIHPU010000404.1:0-4170 GCA_966211935.1 uncultured bacterium
CAACAGCTTTAAATGTTAATGTGTCATCTCAATCATCTGGTTTTGTATTAAAAATGTACAATGCACTGGGAGAAGAAGTATTGAATACTGTAATAAACGGAACTTCATCCACGCTTGAAACAAATAATTTTCCATCAGGAATTTATTTTTATAAAGTGATTTGTAACAATGATGCTGTACAGTCCGGCAAGTTGATAGCCAGGTAATATATTTAGATCAAAAAGGAACCTGCCACAGAAATGTTGCAGGTTTTTTGTTATTTAATAATCCTTGTAATCTTTTTTGACGGTGTATGTAATTCATTATCGCGTTAAAATATTCAAGTCATTATCGTAGTTCCAACATAGGTTAAAACCAGGTATATACGCTTGATTTAATATCTTTGCCACTCAATTAAATCCTATGAAAAAAACAATTCTTCTCTTCGTTCTGTTTTTAACAGGAAAAGCTTTCTCACAAGTTCCCGATTCGCTCAAGACCGATACGCTATTAATTATTTCTTACGAAACAATGGCCGAGCTGCCTGGCACAGATTTCTCCAGCAAATTTTATAATAAAGCAATTAAAAATTCAAACAGAAACGTGGAAAGTAATAACAAGTACCAGGAAAAATGTCTTAAAGATTATCCTTATCCTTATAAGTTTATTACTCCAACAGATTTCGTTTCCGGAAAAACAGGTAATGCGAAATATATTCTCAACTGGAAAGTTGAACAGAAATATGTTGGAACATTTGGAAATGCTTCTGACAGTCCTGTATACAATGCAAAAACAGGTAAATACGAGCATAATAAAGATAATTTCTATATATATCATGTCCAGGATTTAAGAACAAAAAATATTTATGTGATTGAGGCAAGTGGTCCGGCTCGTTCTCAACAACAATCGTTCAAACGCGCGCTGAAGGAAATCCGGCAACATTTCGAGAAACAATAATTTTTTTTCTTTTTAAATATCATTCTATGAAAAACTTATTAGTCTTCTGTTTGCTGCTGTTAACGTCGCTTTCCTTTGCGCAGGAGAACACTGTCATTGGTCAGGATGTACAGCTAAGGAAAGTAAGTGTAGGGCAACGTCAGATCCCTGACAGTAGCGGAAATTTGCATTATTTTCTTGCGGTAAGTTTTTTAACGGAAGCTGAAAGTGGTCCACCTCAATTCAAATACTTTTTATTATCCAGTAAGCAAGAGCTGAATGCGGCAATCAAGACTTTGAAGGAGGCAGTAGAAGTGGCTGAAAGGAAAGGTTCAGAATCATGGGACAATGGCAAGTATGAGATTGTGGTAGAAAAAAAAGGGAAAGCCATACTGCTTTTCACCACTTTGAACGGGAGAGGATTTACCAGGCTAAAGAAGGACGATGCAGAAAACTTTATTAAATATCTTGAAGGCGTTAAACTCTGGGATTGAGTTAATTTGATTTTTTAGTTGCCTGAAATATTTTTCAGGTTTTTTTTTGGATAACGTTTTTTCCTGATTTAATTAACCAAACAGGAATTCAAATGGGTTGTTGTTAACAATTCTTAATCCCCCAAACGCAACAATTTCATAACATCCGCTTAATCTTCTGCGAACATTGGTAAAATAACTTTGTTTTAAAATTTTACCATGATTAACAAAAGAAGAATATTAATAGTGGATGATGAAGAGGATGTGAGAATCTTTTTAACGTACAATCTTGAAAAAGAAGGATACGCGGTACGGTCCGCGGCAAACGGCCTGGATGCACTGAATAAAATAAATGAAGAAGAGTTTGATTTAATTATTGCTGATGTCATGATGCCCGTGATGAATGGCATTGGTATGTTGAAGGAGATGGAAATACGCACCGGTAAAATAGTTCCGGTAATATTTCTAACAGCATCAACAGACGAGCTTCATTATCTCTCTGCACTACTTGCTGGATGCCATGAATTTATAAACAAGCCTGTTTCACTTGTTTTGCTGAAGCAGAAAATTTCCGAAGTTTTCATGACCCGGGCAAAATTAATGAATAATGATAATTAATGTATGGTAAATGAATTTAGATTGCGGGATGAACAAAACGAAAGATTGAAATTTATTTTAAAGACAAAAGTTCAGATCAGGGAGAGGATTGCGGCCCAGGATCACAAGGATATCACGGAAAGTATTTCATACGCCAAAAAGATTCAGGAGGCTGTTCTTTCAGATCACAAAAAATTAGAGCGGGTATTTTCTAATTATTTTATTTATTATAGACCAAAAGACACTGTCAGCGGTGATTTTTATTGGTTTGAAACTAAAGACAACGTATCTGTCATTGCGGTTGGTGATTGTACAGGTCATGGTGTGCCTGGAGCATTTATGAGTATGTTGGGAATTGTTTTGATGAATGTGATTGTAAATGAACGGGGCTTAACAGAGCCTAATGAAATTCTGGCTGAATTACATAAAGAAGTCAGAAAAACGTTGCGTCAATACGAAGATACTTCTGAATTGCCCGATGGAATGGATCTTGGAATTTGTGTGATTGAACATGATGAGAAAATACTGAGTTTTGCCGGAGCGAATCATTCGCTTATTCTAATGCAAGATGGCCAACAAATTGAAGTAAAAGGTGACAAATACGGCATTGGCGGTTTGGTCCTTGGTATTGAGCGGGTATTCTCGAAAGCTACATTGCAGATCTGTAAGGGAGATCAGATTTATTTGACTACGGATGGATTTAAAGATCAGTTTGGTGGACCGCGAAATAAAAAATTCTCATCAGCACGATTCAGGACTTTGATTAAAGAAATAAATTTTCATTCTTTTGATCAGCAATTTCTCATAATAGACGAAATGTTTACAAAATGGAAAGGAGTTTGTCCACAAACAGATGATGTTCTTGTTTTAGGCGTGGTTATTTAACTGGGTGAATTCACGCTTTAAAATCCTCAAATTCCCCGGGCTCATTTAATCTGTTCAGGGTTAAATGCACATGTGGAGACAATATGAGTGGGAACTTTTCTGTTTTTACGAAGCTTGGATCAAGACCAAATGCGCGCGCTTCGCCCATTGAGAATTTTCGGAGAAAGAAGTAGGCATCCAGGATAATTTTTTCGTGCCAGGGCAATTTGTTTTCAATTGATAAATATTTTTCAATAACAACAAATTTAAAATCGCCTATTACATTGTTTCTGTTTAAAGATTCATACCTGCTTGAAATATCTATTTCGCCATGCCTGACAAGATTTTGAACAACCTGTCTGAACATTACATTGATTGTAGGCTGAACTTTAAAACCAAGAAAAAAATCAACCCGTATTATATCGCCTTTTGCTATTGTTGTTACTTCATAATCCATTCGATGCGGGTTATCGTCGTCATGAACATTTATGATCCAGTATATATCAGCTCTTTTCGGTCTTTTTTGTGTGATTGAATAAATAATTTTCGTTTCCACCATTGCAGGATCATTGGATGCAGATAAATATACCAGGTGCGTAGCATATTTTGGAATTGTTTCGTCATTACTAAGTTCTACCAGTAATTCCTTATACTTTGATACTTCTGTAAATTCCGTATAACTTCTCCTGATGCGTTTTGCATAATACCATATTGCCATTACCGTTGCCAGGAAAGATGCAATCAGTATTGTTACGTAACCGCCGTGTTTAAATTTTGAAAGGTTGGCAATAAGAAATCCTGTCTCAATAAACAGGTAAACGAATAGTATTAAAAAGCGAAGAACAACCGGGAAACGGGAGACTCTCAGGTAAAAGAATAACAGGATAGTTGTCATTATCATCGTGATAATGATGGCCAGTCCATATGCGGCTTCCATGTTTGATGATTCTTCAAAGTGTAATACTATGAAAATGCATCCTGCAAGCAGCAACCAGTTGATTGATGGAATATAAAGTTGTCCTCTCGCTTCAGTTGGATATTTTATTTTCACTTTTGGCCATAAGTTCAAACGCATTGCTTCGCTGATCAATGTATATGATCCGCTGATCAATGCCTGTGAAGCAATAATTGCAGCCGAAGTGGCAATTACGATTCCTGTCCCCTGAAACCAGGCAGGCATTACCAAATAAAATGGATTTCCCGGATTAGTTGGATCGCCGCCGCCCAACTCAATTAAGGTTTTTCCTGTGTGAGATAAACAATAAGCGCCTTGCCCAAAATAATTTAATAGCAACATTGTTTTTACAAATATCCAGCTAAC
>CBIHPU010000405.1:0-4162 GCA_966211935.1 uncultured bacterium
TTAATGTCCGCCCTGGATGACAGTGTTGGTTCGCGATCAATTTTATCCACGTTAAACATTGGCCATGAAAAAAAGCGGCGGCATCAATGTAATTGACCTGGCCAATCTTCACTCCTGCTCTTTTATTGCTACGCAGGATCTCGGAAAGATTGTTGCGGAGAACCGCTTTGAAATTTCCGGCAGGCTTGATGACGCGGATCTCCGTGGATGCAATTTAATGCTTGATTAATATTCTGTTGGCTTGCATTGCTTAAAAAGGTGATCCGGTCACAAAATAACCGGATTCAAAATTTAGAACATCACCTTATTACAACACAATCAGCGAGAAAGCAAGCAGCAAAAATTATTTACCGCTTTCAGCTTTACCCAAACTCTTTTCCTGTTCGCCTTCCATTGTTTTTCTTGGCTCAGAATGCATGAACTCACCTTTGGTATCAAAAAAGAGATCCACCTCACCTACTTCGGCTTTGTACATCATCTTACCATCCGCTTTAGTAATGGTAGCGGCTTTACTTAGTTTTATACCGGGATAAAAACGTATTACATACATTGCAATATTATTCGGCAAAACACTCAATGGAGTTTCCACTTCTGTCTCAACAAGCTTACCTTCACTGTCCATCCTGACAATTAAACTATTTGCTCCGGCATCAAAGGCCGCTTCGTAATTACCGTTTCTCATGTTCCACTTCACATTTTCCATATCAGGATACAGTGAATCAAAAGATTTCTTCACGGCTTCAGGTGCTGTTACATCCTGTGCCATTATCCAGCCTCCTGAAAAAATTACGGCCAGTATTAAAATTAGCTTTTTCATGATTTTAAATTTTTGTTGCGCAGCACTGCGCAAATATTTATACTAAATCCTGTGCCACCTGCCATTTTGATGACAATCGCCTCTATTTCTCAGCCGGTTAAATTCTTAATGAGTATTAGCGTTTCCTGTTTTTATCCCGAAATGAAAACGCTTTCTAAAAAAAAGAATTTCTAAACCGCGCGCGCTTCAATTTTATTTTTTTCCAAAAAATTCGCTTTCATCAGGCGATCTTTCTTCCATCCGGATAAACTGACCCCTCTTTGTAAAATAAAAATCGAACTCGCCTGCTTCAGCTTTATATTCCTGGCTTTTATCCGCCTTTGTTATAAGTGAGGCGCTGCTCATTTTCAATTCCGGATAATTCTGTATCAGGTAATATGCTATCTGGTTTGGCAAAACACTGAATGGAGTTTCAACTTCCGTTTCCAGAATATCTCCCTTTTCACTTACTCTTACAATTACATTGTTTACGCCTGTACCAAACTTTGCTTCATAATTTCCATTTTTCTTTTTCCAGGATACTTCCTGCATACCAGGGTAAACAGCATCGAAAGATTTGGACACAACTTCCGGAACCTTTATTCCGTTCTGGGCAACGAGCCATACGGAACCCATAACCAGCGTCAATACTATAATGAACTTTTTCATGACTATTATTTTAAATACAATGTTCATTGCATATTAATTAACGCCATGCCAGAATTGAGAAAGCAATAACACACCTTAATTACAGGTGATTAATGTTTGATGAAAGCATGTATTGCGTCAGACAGATTCCTGAATCAGGAAATTTTCTCCTGGCAGGAAAAATTTATTGGTCCTGATTCAAGTTGCAATTCGTTATGGTATAATGGTGGTTATCAGCTCTTCGCCTGACCGCGGTCAGTCATAAAATCAG
Source organism: uncultured bacterium (assembly GCA_966211935.1). Lineage (GTDB taxonomy): Bacteria > Bacteroidota > Bacteroidia > B-17B0 > Aurantibacillaceae > AM-1111. The sequence continues at coordinate 1,716 of CBIHPU010000405.1, forward strand.
GTAGCAGAAATAATTTTACACTATTATTCTTTTATTATGAAAATACTATTTGTTGCGCTTGGCTTAACGATTTCTACAGTGGCTTTTTCGCAGAATGAAAAGTGCGCGGATATTTTTGCGGACACAGGCAGGTTTGCGAGTCCTAAAAATTTCTACACGCAGAAAAGCTCTAACGAAGGAATAAGCTGGATAAAGCGTATTAACGAAAGAACCAAAGAAGAAAGCTACATATTGGTTTTAAGAGCGTACAATCCGTAATTTTATCCTGCAATACAAAAAGGGCTTATCATCACTTTAAAAAATGAAAAGACCATTGTGTATCCTGACCTGCAGGCAACGGGAGTGAAATGTACAAACCAGCGCGGTTGCGTTTACGAACTTTCATTAAATCTGAACGAAGAAGAATTGAAACTCCTGCGGGAAACAGAAATTGCTTCTTATAAGATCGGTACCTATACAACCAAAGTTGAAGACGGCAAAAAACACCTGGAGCAGTTAGTTTGTCTTACTGAAAAGAAGCTGAAATAATTTATTCTTTCATCGCGATAACGGAAATTTCTATATCCGCATCCATGGGTAATCTCGAAACTTCCACCGTTTCTCTTGCCGGCGGAGATTTTGCAAAATAGGTGTTGTATACTTCATTGATCGCGCCGAACTGAGTCATTTCACGAATGAACAGCGTACACTTCATTACGTTACTGAAATTCATTCCCGCGGCTTTCAGTATTGCTTCAATATTTTCCAGTACCTGTTTTGTTTGTTCGCGGATATCGCCTTTGTTTAACTGACCGGTTGAAGGAATAATCGGTATCTGACCAGAAACAAACAATATATTATTCATCATTGTTGCCTGGCTATATGGTCCAATTGGTTTTGGGGCGTTGGCGGATTCTATTATTTTTTTCATAGCTAGAAAGTTTGGAAAGTTGAGAATGTTGAGAATGTTTAAAGTTAGGAAGTTTAATGATTGTATTGGCGGCGAGCTGTTGATCTGTGGCGCTGAAAGACCAACTGAATTAACACAACTTTGACTTACCTTTACGTTTCCAATGGCCTTTACCCCGGAAGAAATAAAGGAGCAACTTTCATTAATGAAAGATCCTGTTGAGCGGATCACGCTAATGCAGGATTTTGTAATGGCGAATTATGATGTGTATCCTGAAATTGCGAAAGAGTATGCAGACTCAGCATTCGAACTTTCCACAAAAATAAATTATATAAAAGGACTGGGCTATGGTTACCTCTTCAGAGGATTTACAGGCCTGTATCTTACAGCAGACAAAAATCCGGAGGAGAATTTTGAAAATGCTGAACGTTTATTCATTCAGGCAAATGACCTGGAAGGAAAATCACGAGCAGTTGGAATGAAGGCCTACAGTCTTTGGTGGAAAGGACAATACGACAAGGCGCTGAAACTCGCGTTTGAATCTTTGCGAACCGCTGAAGAATCGGGCTTACCTGAAGCACTTGGTTGGGCGAACTATTCCACCGGAGTATTTCATTACGATCTTAAAGACTATGTTAATTCAGAAATGTATTATCTGAAGGCATTAAATCATTTCAAAGGTGACAACATTAAAAGACCACACGCGGTTTATCGTTGTTACAGTGGACTGGGAAGCGTAATGATAGCAACGAAAAATTACGAGAAGGCGCTTGAGTATATTCGGTTGTCAGTTGAAGGCTACAGGTTGCTGAATAATCCTGTAGGAGAGGCGCGCGCGTTGAACGATCTGGGAGTTATCATGATTCTGCTTGGCAACTTTGAGGAAGGCGAAAACTATTTATTGCTGAGTCTCGAAATAAGGGAACGATTGAATTATCACCAGGGAATCACCACCACCTGTATTGAGCTAGGCAGATTACACCTTGATCTGAATAACAACGAGGCAGCGCTGGAATATTTATTACGCGCGCTAACAATATCCGAGCAGACGGGTACAAAAGCAAAGATGTACCAGGCTCATGAATTGCTTGGCGAAGTGTACAAGAAAATGAATGATTTAAAGAACGCTCTTGAACACAAAGAGAAATTCTTTGCAATAAAAACTGAAATTTCCGGAGAACAGGCAACTAATAAACTGAAGAATCTTCAAACGCAGTTCGCAGTTGAAAATTCGGAAAAAGAAGCGGAGATACAACGCCTTAAAAACGTTGAGTTGAAAAAAGCTTATGATCTGATAGAAGAGAAAAATAAAAGCATAACAGACAGCATTAATTACGCGCGAAGAATACAGTATTCACTTCTCACTTCAGAAATTTACATACATCGAAGCCTGGAGCGGCTGACAAAAAAATAATCTTGCATATTTAACAGGCGCGTTGATTATTATCAAAGATTCTATATCAGAATGGTTTTAATTTAGAGCAGAAGAAGATTGGTGCTGTTGGAAGTTGAACATTTATTTCTATGCGTCGTGTCTCACGAAGAACAGCAAAATCAA
>CBIHPU010000406.1:0-4161 GCA_966211935.1 uncultured bacterium
CAGTTCTGAACAATTTCATCTTTAGTTTTCATATAGTTAAATCTGTATGTGTATGGAAGCCAGACTCCGGCTTTAAATATTAATTTTGCAACTCAAAATTAAGAATCTATTTGTACCCGCAATTAAATTTTCCCGCATATGAGTTTCGTATCAGAGGCAACGCGGCTGAATCATACGAGATTTTCGACCGGGTGAGAAAAAAGTTTGTTATGCTTACTCCCGAAGAGTGGGTGCGTCAGCATTTGCTGGAATTTATGATGCAGGAAAAAAAATTTCCACTTTCCTTACTGGCGGTTGAAAAGCAATTAAAATTAAACTCCACTATTAAAAGAACTGATGTGCTTGCCTATACAAATTCACTGCAACCGCTTTTGCTGGCAGAATGCAAAGCGCCGGAAATTAAACTGGATATTCACACCATCACCCAGGCCCTGAGGTATAATCTTGTATTCAATGTTTCGTATTTGCTGATCACTAACGGACAGGATCATTTTTTATTTTCAAAGGATAAAGTGGAGAAAGGATGGAAACAGGCAGAGAGTTTTCCGGACTATAATGAGTTGTTAAAAGCACTATAAATTTGCCGTTCTTCACTTTCTGATCCCGAAAACCCATTTTCGTCTATTTTTCCACTTTTTATCGCTATGATTACTCCTGCAATACGTTAAAATAATGCTATATTTATAAGCCGTTTTTCCCCTTTACGGCTAAACAACCTAACCAAAAAGATGAGAAAAATTACCCTTGCACTTGGCCTTGTAGCCATGCTCTCCCTGCCCGCAGTTTTGTCTGCTCAGCAAATTTCAGCTACACCAGTTTTCAGGCTGGACCCGAAATTGCAACCAGATGATTACCTCGCAAAAAATGTGATTCTGCAGGTTAAAAACAATTTCAGAAATCTCTGTACCGTAAACGGAATTAATAACGCAAAGATCAATCAGCTTCTTGCGTATTTCGGAGCGCAGAATTTTCAAAAGATCTATCCGAATCATCAACCGCCTGCAAGAGAGTTCAACGCGCAGGGATTGCGGTTTGCCGATCTTTCTCTCATTTACGAATTTAATTTTACTGCAAACTATTCACTTGAAAAAGTGATCAACGCATTTCTTGCAACAGGAATGTTTGAATATGTTGAACCGCATTATGTTCCGAAGGTTGGTTTGACAACCAATGATCCGCAGGCTACAAATACTTCTTCAAGTCAGTGGAACGTGTTTAAAATTGCGGCGGCCGGCACAGGTACAACAGGATGGAACATTTCTACCGGAGATTCAAATATTGTGATCGGAATTACAGACACAGGATGGGATCCGTCGCATTCTGATCTTGACAGCAACGTAAAACATAATTATGCTGATCCTATTAACGGAGCAGATGATGACGGTGACGGTTACGTGGATAATTTCACAGGATGGGATGTTGGTCAGAATGACAACAACCCAACCTATGGTTCTTGCGGAAACTGTTTTCACGGAGTTCACGTTGCAGGTATAGCCGCGGCCGAGACTAATAACAATACAGGTATTGCAGGAACTGCGTACAACTGCATGTTCATGCCGGTAAAAGTTGCGGACGCTACCGGCGCGCTTACTGCTGCATATAATGGAATTGTTTATGCGGCTGATCATGGTTGCAGCATTATTAACTGTTCATGGGGCGGACAAGGCGGAGGAAATTACGGACAGACAATAATTACTTACGCAACAATAAATAAAAACGCCCTGGTTGTTGCTTCAACAGGAAATGATGGAGTAGAAGTAACCAACTATCCATGTTCTTACGATTATTGTATCTCCGTTGTGAATACACGTATCAATGATCAGAAGGATCCTTCTTCCACTTACGCCTATTCGGCAGATGTGAGCGCGCCGGGCAATAATATTATGTCCACCATGCCGGGAAATACTTACAGCCAGCTTAGCGGAACATCAATGGCTTCACCTTGCGCAGCAGGCGCCGCAGCAATTATAAAGTCTTATTTTCCTTCATACGATGCACAGCAGATTGGTGCCCGACTTAAACAAACAACTGATAATATTTACGGAGTTCCCGGAAATGCATTCTATTCAAATAAAATGGGAACAGGGCGGATCAATTTATATAAAGCCTTGACAGATCCTGTCAATCCTTATTTTGATCTTGTAAGTAAAAATATCATTGACAATAACGACAACGCTTTTGTTATTGGTGATACACTTTTCATTCGTGGAAATTATATAAATTATTTCGGAACGAGCGGAAGCGTTACGGCAACATTAGCGCCCGCTGGCACAAACCTTACTACAATTGATAATTCAACAACGCTTGGTGTGATCAACCAAAACCAGGTGGTGGATAACAATGCGGACCCGTTCAAATTTGTGATCAACGCGGGAACTCCGGTAAATTCTGTTATTACTTTCACACTGACATTGACAGACGGATCTGTAACAAACACAAATTTCTTTTCCGTTACGGTGAATGTTGATTATATTAATATTACCATCAACGATGTTTATACAACAGCAACCAGCAAAGGAAGAATTGGTTTTAATGACAACGCGCTTTCTGTTGGCCTAGGATTTCAGTACAGCAGCACACAGATGCTTGCGGAAGCAGGATTCATGTGCGGGGCTTCTTCAACCAAGGTTTCTGATTGTGTACGCGACGTTTCAGGAAACGCCATGGATTTTACATCAGTAACAAACATTTCGGAAATTACTCCGGCAATGTTCTCGCAGTTCGATCTTACCGGAAAGTTCAATGACAATTTAGCGGCGAGTCCTATGAATTTAATTATAACTCACAATGAATATGCGTGGAGTACACCGGGTAATACAAAGTATGTGATCTTTGAATACAAGATCAAAAACAACGCCGCAACAACACTCAGTAATTTTTACGCGGGTATTTTTGCCGACTTTGATATTGATGGAACAACATATGCTCAGAATAAAGGAGCCTATGACGCTACGAACAAAATGGGTTATACTTATCATACCGCAGCAAACGGATTGTATGCGGGCATCAAATTGCTTACGTCAACTGCGCCGCCAAATTTTTACGCGCTGGATAACGTTGCAGGTGGAGGAGGAGCAGTAGACGCGAACAGCGGAGGATTTTCGGATGCGGAAAAATACACAACGCTTTCAACTCAGCGTTTGCAAAGTTCAAATAACGTAGACGTGCTTGAAGTAATGGGCAGCGGTCCGTTTACTATTAATGCAGGTGATACAATTACAGTCGCATTCGCTTTGATCGCAGGAGACGACTTAACTGATCTTCAGACAAGCGCCGTTAATGCACAGACAATGTATGACGGATTACCTACTACAGTTGCTTCAACAGTTGATAAGGGCGTAATGTTTGTTTATCCAAATCCTGCAAAAGATCAGATGGTTATTGATTTTGGTGTTCCGGTTGAGAATGGAACCATTACAATTTATAATGCAATGGGTCAGGCGGTGATGACAATGAATGTAAACGGAAGCAAGACAATTGTTGCAACAGAAAAATTGCCGAATGGAAATTATTTCTGTCGTTTAGTGAGCAACAATAAGATGAGTGTAAAGAAATTTGTTGTCGGCCGATAACTTTTTTCGTAAAATGTTAAGAGCCCATCTCGTAAAACGGGGTGGGTTTTTTGTTTCTATCATAAGATGAAAAATAGAATTCAAATAACTTGTAAGTTATCAATTCGATAACTGTCACGTTTTTACTTTCCGGTAAACTTGTAAATTTTTTTAACTACGGTTGTATTACCTGTTTTCATTTCTAAAAAATAAATACCTCCCTCTAAATCGCTGACATCTATTTCCATTTTCGAATTGTTGGTCCTTGCCTTAACATCGAGTTCCCTACCGGAAAAATCGAGCAGTTTCACATCCTCAATTTTGTTTTCAGAACATTTAATATTTAGCATGTCAAACACAGGGTTCGGATAAACTGAAAAAACAACTGTCTTCTCCATCGCCGTGTTATTTGTTGCGCAATTACTGTTGATACAATTGGTGCCATATGTAGAGTGCGCAGGTTCCTGGAAACAATTAAGCTGCTGCCAGCCACTCGTGCAAAAACAATGCTCTATGGCGCCGTAAAAATTTTTTATTCCTCCATACATTCCTTAATATGCGCATTGAGGAGTGCAGAAAAGGCACGAACTAAGCCCATGATGAATATCTC